>DCTO01000104.1 GCA_002329285.1 Ruminococcaceae bacterium UBA1438 | reverse complement strand
TATAAAAAAATTTGTGCATTTTAACAATTAATCGCAAATATCAATTGCAATTGCCACCGAAATAATATATCATAGATTAGATGAAAAAAGCAAGGATTATCCGATATGAGAACAGTTATTATCGGCGCCGGAGCTTCAGGGCTTGCCTGCGCAATAAGATTAAAACAGAATATGCCCGAATGGGAGGTTATCGTGCTTGAGCGCCTTGAGGCGCCGGGCAGAAAAATTCTTGCAACCGGAAACGGCAGATGCAACATAACAAATGCCGCGGCGGAAAATTTCAATGAGGTTGAGAACTTTTTCCGCTCTCTTGGCCTTTTGATTCGCCTTGATGAAAGCGGCAGGGCTTATCCTTATTCCGAAAAGGCGCAGACGGTTGTTGATGTTTTGCTTGACTCCTGCGCGGGACTTGGAATTGAAATCGTCACCGGATGCACCGTTAGTGAGATTGATGAGAAGCTGACGGTTTACACGGACAGCGGGATTTTCACGGCAGATGCCGTTGTTACTGCAACGGGCGGCAAGGCGCAGAAAGCGCTTGGCTCAGACGGCAGCGGATACGACCTGCTGAAAGCGCTGGGGCACAGCATAACTCCGCTCTCCCCCTCCCTTGTTCAGCTGAAATCCTCCAGCAAATATCCGAGAAAAATCAGCGGCACAAGGGCAAAATGCAAAATTGCGCTTGAGCTTGACGGCGAAATTGCGGCGCAGGAAACCGGGGAGGTTTTATTCACCGATTACGGGCTTTCCGGCATTGCCGTTATGAATTTATCCGAAATTGCAGGGCGGAATTTTGAGCTTGAAAGCCCGAAAAAATGCCTTGCGGTTATTGATTTGATTCCGGAGATCAGCGAGGAAGTTATTATAAAGCACCTTGAAGAATTCGGAAATTTGAAAGGAATTTTAGGCACTTCGCTTGACGGAATTATAATGAAGCAGGCGCAATCCGATTTTGAAACAGCGGCTAAAATCGCAAAAAGCTGGCGCCTGATAATCACCGGCACGAAGGGCTTTGAATTTGCGCAGATTACCTGCGGCGGAATCCCCTGCAACGAGGTCGAGGGGTTTGAATCCCGTAAAGTTAAAGACCTTTACATTTGCGGCGAGCTGCTTAACAAGCAGTTTGAATGCGGCGGCTTTAACCTTGATTTTGCCTGGCATTCCGGCATTGCAGCCGCAAACCAAATCACTGAAAAGCACAAGGAAAAATAAACCATATGATAAGGATAAACGAAATCAGGCTTTCGCTGGATGAGGATGAAAAGGAACTGAATAAAAAAGCGGCAAAGCTTTTGCGCATAAATGAAAAATACATCCTAAAGCTGACGATTTTTAAGAAAAGCATTGATGCGCGAAAGAAGGACGACGTTCATTTCACATACTCTGTTGACGTTGAAATCAGCCTTGACGAGGAGCAGATTGCGGCTAAATGCAAATCTCCGAAGGTGAGCCTTGCAAAACCATATCATTATGAAATTCCCGAAAACAAGAGGGTTTCAAAATACCGCCCAATTGTTGTTGGCTTCGGGCCGGCGGGCATGCTTGCAGGTCTGATTCTTGCAGAGGCAGGGCTGCGCCCGATTATCCTTGAAAGAGGCAAAGCAATTGAGGAGCGCCAGAAAGACGTTAACGATTTCTGGCAAAACCGCAGGCTTAATGAGGAAAGCAATGTTCAATTCGGCGAGGGCGGAGCCGGCACCTTTTCAGACGGAAAGCTGACAACGGGAATCAAAAGCCCATACATCCGCAAGGTGCTTGAGGAGCTTTATGAGGCAGGCGCGCCGGAGGAAATTCTTTATTCCTCAAAGCCGCATATCGGCACGGACAGGCTTGCCATCGTGGTNNATGCAGGCTTGAAAAGCTGATTGTTTACAATAAATTCATTCAAGGCATCACTTACACACACCGCGGCGAAAGCATTGATATTGAGGCGGACAGCGTGATTATGGCAATTGGCCACAGCGCAAGAGACACCGTTGAAATGCTTTACAAGCTTGGCGTGCAGATTATGCAGAAGCCCTTTTCTGTTGGCGGNNTATAAACAAGGCGCAATACGGCGAATTTGCAAATCACCCAAAGCTTGGCGCGGCTGATTACAAGCTTGCCTGCCACGGGTTGCACGAGCGCGGCGCTTACACCTTTTGCATGTGCCCCGGAGGCACGGTTGTTGCCGCCGCGAGCGAGAAGGAGGGCGTTATAGTTAACGGTATGAGCAGCCTTGCAAGGGACGGCGAAAACGCAAACAGCGCTCTGCTTGTGGGAATCGAGCCAAAGGATTTTCCGAGCGAGCATCCGCTTGCCGGCATTTATTATCAGCGCGAAATTGAGCACAGGGCATTTGAGCTTGCCGGCGGAGATTACAGAGCGCCGGCGCAGCTTGTTGGCGACTTTCTTGAGGGCAAAGAAAGCAAGGCGCTTGGAAACATTAACCCAACCTGCCCCACGGGCGTTACGCTGACGAAGCTTGATTACTGCCTGCCAGAAAAGGTTTCGGCAACGATGAAAAGCGCAATAGTTGAGATGGACAAAAAGCTGAACGGCTTTAAGCTTTATGACGCAGTGCTTACCGCGCCGGAAACGAGAAGTTCCAGTTCCGTTCGTATTCTGCGCGATGAATTCTGCCAATGTAACATCAGCGGCGTTTACCCCTGCGGAGAGGGCGCCGGATATGCGGGCGGCATAGTTTCCGCCGCAGTTGACGGAATAAAATGCGCTCACGCTGTTTTGAGCGATGAGCATTAACTGAATTAAAGGAGGACAGTATGTGGATATTTATGAGGCAATAAAAACGCGGCACAGCGTTAGGCAATATGAAGAAAGGCCGATTGAAGCAAACGTTGCGGCAGAGCTTGAGGCAGAAATTGAAAAATGCAACAAGGAAAGCGGGCTGCACATTCAGTTTGTTAAAAATGAGCCGAAGGCTTTCGGCGGCTTTATGGCGCATTACGGCAATTTCAGCGGAGTGACCAATTACCTTGCAATTGTTGGCAAAAAGGAAACGGGCATTGAGGAAAAGGCCGGCTACTGGGGAGAAAAAATCGTTCTTAAAGCCCAACAGCTTGGGCTTAACACCTGCTGGGTTGCGTTGACTTACAGCAAGCAGCCCAACGCTTTTAAGCTTGAAAAGGGCGAAAAGCTGATTATCGTTATTGCAATCGGATACGGAAAAACGCAGGGCAATGCAAGAAAATCAAAGAGCCTTGCAGAGGTTTCCTCACAGACGGACGATTTGCCCGAATGGTATAAAAACGGCATTGAGGCAGCCCTGCTTGCGCCGACGGCGGTTAACAAGCAGAGATTTAAATTCAGCCTTTCTGACGGCAACAGGGTTTCAATCAAATCAAGCCTTGGCACAAATGCAAGGATTGATTCCGGCATTGTTAAATGCCATTTCGAAATCGGCGCAGGCAAGGAAAATTTTGAGTGGGCATAACTATGAAAAAAGAGAAGCTGAGCAAATATCTTTTTTGCTATTTCACAGGCAATGAGCCTGAAAACGAAAGCGTTCATTTTGCGCTTTCCGATGACGGATATCGCTTTTGTGCGCTGAATAAAAATCAGCCGGTGATTACCCAAAAGCTTGGCAAAAAATGCTGCCGCGATCCCTTTATTTTGAGAGGCGAAAACGGACTGTTTTACATTTTAGCAACCGATATGCGCTGCTACGACGGTTGGAACAGCAATAATTCCATCGTTGTTTGGGAAAGCACGGATTTGATTCACTGGGAAAACGAGAGAATCATTGATTTTTCACAATTCCAAAAAACAAAGAACGCAAATCGCGTTTGGGCGCCCCAAGCTATGTTTGACGAGGAAAAAGGCATGTTTATGCTTTACTGGAGCCATCAGAACGAGGGCGACGGGCTAAGCACAATTCCCTGGTTCGCATACACGAAGGATTTCAAAACGCTTGAAACGCAGCCGGATATTCTTTTCAGACCTGAAAGCGGACTTGCCGCAATTGACGGCGACATTATAAAAAAAGACGGCAAATATTATCTGTTTACCGCCGATGAGGAAAAGGACGGCATCTGCCTTGAAACTGCCGAGCATTTAAGCGGAAAATACTGCGAAAGCAAGGATAACAAAATCAGCGTTTCCAAAACGAAAATTGAAGGCAACTGCTGCTACGAAATACTTGGCGAAAACAAATTTGTTATTATTGCTGACAGATTTGTTGACGGCGGATATTTTATGCAGGAAAGCGAGGACCTTTGGCATTTCACAGAGGTTGACGAAAGCCGATTCTCTCTTAATCATCTTCACCCCCGCCACGGCTCAATGCTGCACATTACCGATAAGGAAACGAAGGCGCTTATCTCTGCTTTCGGAATTGAGTCAAGTCCTCTGGCTAAGCAGGAGGCTTGAGTAAGCCAGAGAAGAGCTTTTACAAACAAACCCCTCAAGGTGCGCTGAAATGTTTGCGACCGCATTCTTTTTTCAGCCACCCATAAAGGGGTTTTCTTTTATGCTTTTTGTTTTCACTACCCATAAACGGGTCAACAAACTCTTTTTATTCTATTTGGCCTGCTATTTGTTTTTTGTTGCGTCCTGCCGTATCTACATAATATCTATTGCCCAAAAATGTCTGTTCCCGTACTTGTACTTTAGATTTGCATATCTATCAAATATCATTAGACTGCTCTGCTTTTCAGATATCTCATTACTTGTGACACACTATACTTTGACGCAAAGACTATATGATACTTGCAA
>DCTO01000078.1:1521-26617 GCA_002329285.1 Ruminococcaceae bacterium UBA1438 | reverse complement strand
GTGCTCGGTTTTCTTTGTTCTTGCAGGCATAGTGGGCACGATAAACGTTATAAACTTTGCAAACGTTAACAACACCGCAAATTCAAGGCTGGCTTATATAAGCGAAAACGGCGGCGAGCTGCAGATGGTAAAGCTGCGCGGCAACGAAAACTTTGACGGCACCGCGCCCCCAAACGAAGAGCAGCCGCCCGAGCTTGACAAGGAACAGATGACAAAAGATTTTAAAGAAAAGTTTAAAAACCTTTCAGCCGAAACTCCGTTTGACA
Source organism: Ruminococcaceae bacterium UBA1438 (assembly GCA_002329285.1). Taxonomy (GTDB): domain Bacteria; phylum Bacillota; class Clostridia; order Oscillospirales; family Acutalibacteraceae; genus Eubacterium_R. The sequence continues at coordinate 26,351 of DCTO01000078.1, read as the reverse complement.
CAAGATATTTTACCGCGACGGTTGACGGCAGCGGCACGGTTGTTGCCGTAAACACGGGCAACATCGCAGCCGTTACCGAGGAGGAAGCGCAGAACTACGCCGAGGAGCTTGCTCAGAAAGGCAAAACGGGCGGCTTTTACGGCAATGGCTACAAATTTACCACACTTGAAACCGACGAAGGCACGATGTATATTTTCCTTGACTGTTCAAGGGAGCTTTCAACCTTTTATTCTTTCCTTAAAGCAAGCGTTCTGATGAGCGTTGCCGGGCTTGCGCTTGTTTTTGTGCTGGTTATGCTGCTTTCAAAGATGGCGGTTAAGCCCGTTGCGCAAAGCTATGAAAAACAAAAGCAATTCATAACGGATGCTGGGCATGAGCTTAAAACCCCGCTCACAATTATTGACGCAAACACCGAAATCATTGAAATGGATTTTGGCGAAAGCGAATGGACTCAAAGCATCAAGCATCAGGTTAAGCGCCTTTCAGAGCTGACACAGAATCTTGTTTTCCTTTCCAAAATGGAGGAGGACGGCAACACGCTGAACACCGCCGAGTTTTCAATTTCAGACGCGGTGTATGACACGGCGCAGCCCTTTGAGGCGGTTGCAAAATCAAACGGCAAGGAGCTTGAAATCAAGGTTGAAGATAACCTTTTCTTTAACGGCGATGAATATTCAATAAGGCGCCTTGTTTCACTGCTGCTTGATAATGCGATGAAATATTCAAGCGAAAACAGCAGAATTGAAATTGCCCTTTCCCAAAACGGAAAAAACAAAATTTTAACAGTTAAAAATTCTGTTGACAGCTGCGATATCGGCAGCCTTGACGCATGGTTTGAGCGTTTTTACCGCGCCGACGCATCACGCAATTCCAAAACGGGCGGAAGCGGAATCGGGCTTTCAACCGCAAAGGCAATTGTTGAGGCGCATAAGGGCAAAATCCACGCCGAAAGCAAGGACGGAAAAACAGTTGTTTTCACAGCGGTTTTATAATATAATAAATCTGCATGGTTATGTGCAAATAAATTAAAGGATTACAGTTATGAACAAAAGCATTGCAAAAGCCCCGCCGCTCGGCTGGAACAGCTGGGACTGCTTCGGCGCGGCGGTTAACGAAAAGCAGTTAAAGGAAAATGCAGATTAGATGGCTAAGCACCTGAAGGAGCTTGGCTGGGAATACATTGTTTGCGACATTCAATGGTATGAGCCGAAGGCAAGGGATAATAATTATAATAATTTCACAGAGCTTTGCCTTGATGAATACGGCAGATTAAACCCTGCCGAAAACCGCTTTCCGAGCGCAAAAGGCGGCAAGGGCTTCAAACCGATTGCGGATTACATTCACTCCCTCGGGCTGAAATTCGGAATACATATTATGAGGGGCGTGCCCAGGCAGGCTGTGCATCAGAATCTGCCGATTAAGGGCAGCAAGGCAACCTGCCGTGAAATTGCCCATCATTTTTCAGTGTGCTCCTGGAACACGGATATGTATGGCTGCCGCGGCACGGAAGCGGCGCAGGCTTATTACAATTCGATTTTTGAGCTTTATGCATCCTGGGGTGTTGATTTTATTAAATGCGACGATATCTGCGTTACGGAATTTCGCCGCTGGGATAACCCCTATTCCGCAGATTATGAAATTGAGATGATCAGGCGCGCAATGGATGCCTGCGGCAGGGATATGGTGCTTTCCCTCTCCCCCGGCCCGGCGCAGATTGAAAATGCAGAGCACCTGAAAAAGCACGCCAACATGTGGCGGTTAACAGGCGATTTCTGGGACGATTGGAGCGCGCTTCACAATATGTTTGACAAATGTGAGCTTTGGCAGGGCGTTGGCGGAAACGGAGCTTGGCCCGATTGCGATATGCTGCCGCTTGGCAGGATTTCAAAGGGCTCTGCTTACCACGGCGCAAAAAACAGATACACTCAATTCACAAAGCCGGAGCAGTTAACGATGATGAGCCTTTGGGGCATTTTCAAAAGCCCGCTTATGATGGGCGGCAATATGCCCGAAAATGATGAATGGACTCTTTCACTGCTGACAAACAAGGAATATCTTGAAATGCACCAAACCTCCTTTGGCGCAAGGCAAATCAGGCGGGAGGAGAAAAACGGCAAGGGCAATATAATCTGGCTTGCAAACGGCAAGGATTGCAAATATGTTGCAATCTTTAACACAAAGGATGCGCCGCAAAAAATCACGCTTAAGCTTTCCGAAATTCTTATGCCCGGCACCGCCTATGAGGTGTTGGATATATGGGAAAACGAAAGCCTTGGAAAAATCAGAACGCTATCCCCAACCGTTTCCGCCCACGGCGCAGTGCTTTATAAAATTAAATAAAAATGTTTTATGTTTCTGCCCCGCAAAAATGCGGGGCGTTTTTTTATACAATTATATTGCCCTGTTAAAGCAATTGTGATAATATGAGGTTATAAAATACTTTTGGGGAGAGGTTTATGGCAGATACAAACATTAAGGCTAAGGCGCAAAGCCTGATTAACAATGTGCGATACTATTGGAAGGAGCCGCCAAAGGGCAAATATATGCCCTTTAAGGAAATTGCATCTTATGCAATTGGCGGAATCGGCGCATATTTCATTATTCAGCTTGGCTCAACGCTGATAGTTAGCACAACGAACATCATTGTCAGCACGGCTATCGGTGTTGACCCGACTCATTCTTACATAATATATCTTATTGCCACCATACTGAACGTTCCGTTGACTGCCGTTAGGGCTAATATGGTTGATAATACGCGAGGCAAGGGCGGTAAATACAGGCCCTATCTGATGTCAATGGGTATTCCCACGGCTATACTGGCGCTTATTTACGTCTGGTTTCCTTATGAGCAGATGTATAATCTTTTCCCGGGACAGATGTTTGGGCAGGAAAAGGGATACCTGATTAAGGTTACGGTTGTTTTCATATGTAATCTGGGGCTGCACTTTTTCTTCTTCTTCTTCAAAGATGCATATGAAAATCTTATTCACGTGCTTTCTCCGAACACGCAGGAGAGAACCGATGTTCTTGCGATAAAAGCGGTTGTTTATTCCCTTGCACCTTCAATTATGAATTTCGTTAATCCGCTTATCGCTCAAATAACAAAAAAAGATCAATCCGATATTCTGATTTACAGAATTGCTTATCCGATATACGCCGTAATCGGCATTGCTTTAACGATTGTTGTTTTCGCCAACACACAGGAAAAAATCGTGCAGGCAAAAACGCACACAATTCAAATCAGATTTATTGACGCCCTCAAAGAGGTTGCCAAAAACAAGTATTTCTGGATTATCTCGCTTGCGGGCTGGCTTGGCTTCCTTGAGCTTGCATATTATAATATTCTTTACTATAACCAAAACTACGGCCGCACGGTTTCCCCCGCAACATACGGGATTGCCTGGGTGTTAATCGGCAATGCCTCTCTTTGGGGAATGATTGCCGCGCCCTTCTTCGTTAAGCGGTTTGGAAAAAAAGCCGTGCTTATTACGGTTAATATGATGAATGTTGTGTGCATTCTGCTTATGCTCATCAACGTGCGCAATTTCTGGTGGCTGGTTATTTGTATATGGACTAACTATTTGTTCAGCGCCTTTGAGCAGATTACCACACCCGCAATTCAGGCGGATATCCGCGATTATCAGCAATACCGCTCCGGCGAAAGAATTGACGGTATGTTTGCCGCTGTTGCAACAATAGGCAATCTTGTTACCCTTGCAACCTCCGCAGTTATTCCGGCAGTTCAGAGCAAATTCGGCATTCACGAGGGCAACGGTTATGAAAAATCGTTTGACATCCTTTTTGTTGATACGGGCGAACCCGGCTTGCTTTGGAAATTCCTGCCGGCGCTTATCATTATGTGCGCAGTCGGCGCATTCCTTAACGTTGTGCCCTATTTCTTTTATGATTTTACGGAAAAGAAGCAAAAGAGCATTATCCGCGTGCTTCAGGTCAGGGCTATGTTTGAGGATTATGCAAACAACGCGCTGAAAAACAGCCAGCTTGTTGAGGCAATTGACCTTGTTAACGATGCAAAAGAAAAGGCCGCGGCAGAGCTGATAACACCCGATAAGAGCAAGGGCAGAAAGCAATACAGAGCAGACCTTGAATATAATGAAGAAATAGAGATTTCGCAATTTGTTTGCAAGGAGCTTGACAAATTTGATTCCCCGCTTTACAGGCACCAGGTTGAGGTGAGCCGGGGCGTGTTTAACGCAGGGCTTGACCATATTAAAAATATTGACCTTGCAACCGCCAAAGGCGAGCTTAAAGCCGCAAAGGCACTGCCTAAGAGCACGGAGGATGAAAAGGAGCTGCGCAAATTCAGAATTGAATTTGCAAAGAAAAACATCTCTGCAAAGAAGGCTTTTGACAAATATTACGGCACGATAAACGAATTTAAGGAGCCGTCTATGGCCGAGCTTACCGCGCTCTTTGATAAAGAGGACGCGCTTGATGCGGAAATCTTTGATTTGGTTTCAGCGGGCGACAAGGCAAAAGCCAAGGCCCTTCAGGCAGAGAAAAAAGAAATTCAGAAAGAAGCAAAGGCGCTTATGGATGAATTTGCAAAATTCAACCGCGCCGCAAAGCCATATATTGACGCCAAAAAGCTTCTCACCCAGCAGGAGAATTACAGCCACTTTGATGAGATTGCCGCGCTTTATGACGAAGCAAAACTGAAGGCTGAGCAGGAGGAGAAGGAAAAAGAGGCCGAGGCTGTCGCAAAAAAGGCAGAGGAAGAGGCTGAGCTTGAAAAGCGCAAGGCTGAAAAGAAATAATTAAAAGGTTAAAACACTATGAGCTTAATAAATGAATTGGATAAAGCCGCACAGAAAATAACCGAAATTGTTACTGATAACAACGTTGCCCAGCTTGAAAATAATGCTGAAGGCGAAGCAATTATCTTTGAAGATATGCCCGAAAAGGCGCGCGCAGCTTCAGAGGAAAGCATTGTTCTTCTTAAAAACGACGGCAATCTGCTTCCGATAAAGGAAAATGAAACCGTTGCGGTTTTCGGACGCTGCCAGCAGGATTGGTTTTATGTTGGCTACGGCAGCGGCGGCGATGTTAACGCGCCTTACAAAATTAATCTGATTGAAGGGTTGAAGAATAACAACGTTAAGCTTTTCAATCCGCTTGTTGAGGAATATGCGCAGTGGTGCAAGGCAAACCCCGTGCTGCACGGCATCTGGGGCCACTGGCCGATGAATTACCCGGAGATGGATTTATCCGTTGGCAGTGTTGAGGCTGCGGCTAAAGGCAGTGATCTTGCACTTGTTGTTATCGGCAGAGCCGCAGGAGAGGACAGGGAAAACAAGCTTGAAAAGGGCAGCTATTATCTGACCGATGCAGAGTTTGATATGCTGAATTTGGTTACTGCGCATTTCAGCCGCGTTGCCGTTATTCTTAACTGCGGAAACGTTATCGATATGGCGTGGACCGAGAAATATGAGGGCAGAATTTCAGCAATAGTCAGCGCGTGGCAATGCGGAATGGAAAGCGGAAACGCACTTGCAAACATGCTTTGCGGCAAGGTTTCCCCAAGCGGCAAGCTGCCCTGCGCAATTGCAAGAAATTATGAGGATTATCCCTCATCTGCTGATTTTGGCGGCAAGGATTATAATTACTATAAAGAGGATATTTTCGTGGGCTATCGCTATTTTGAAACCTTCTGCCCCGAAAAGGTGCTTTATCCCTTCGGATTTGGATTAAGCTACACCGAATTTGAAATCAAGCCAAAGAAATTCAGGCAAACAAAGAGCGGCTTTGAATTCACAATCAGGGTTAAAAACAAGGGCAATGTTAGCGGCAAAGAGGTTGTTCAGCTTTATGTGAGCCCCCCTCAAGGCAAGCTGAAAAAAGCGAAAAAAAGCCTTGTTGCCTTTGCAAAAACCGGAGAGCTTGCCCCCAAGGAAAGCGAGGAAATCACCCTTTCCTGCTCGCTTTATGACATTGCTTCCTTTGATGACACGGGCAAAACGGGAAATCAGTTTGCCTATGTGCTTGAGGAGGGCGAATATCGCTTCTTTGCAGGAAACAGCGTTCGCACCGAAACGCTTGCCGGCAACGCATGGCTGACATACGCCGTTATTGAGCAGCTTGGCGAGGTATGCGGCGTTGTTAAAGCTTTTGAGAGGCTGACCGTTAATGATGAGGGCGATTCGCTTCTTCCCGATTATGAGGTTGTTGAGGCAAGCAAGCCTTATCTTAAACAGAGAATTATTGATAATCTGCCCGAGGAAATCGGCTTTAATGGCGATAACGGGCATAAATTCAGCGAGGTTGCAGAGGGCAAAATCACGCTTGATGAATTCATCAGCCAGCTGGATGAAAAGGAGCTTGAAGCGCTCACCAGAGGCCAGGGCATGATGGACAGCAAATTCGGCGTTGCCGGCAACGCGGGCGCATTTGGCGGCATTATCCCCGCGCTTCGGGAAAAGGGCGTGCCGCCGATTATCACAACTGACGGCCCTGCCGGCATCCGCATTAAGCAATACACATCTCTGATCCCTTGCGGCACGGCGCTTGCAAGCACCTTTAACTGCCCGCTGGTTGAGGAGCTGACAACGGTTACCGGCAAGGAAATGGTTAAGGTTGGCAGCGATGTTTTGCTTGCCCCGGGAATGAACATTCACCGCAACGTGCTTTGCGGAAGAAACTTTGAATATTTTTCAGAGGATCCGCTTCTTTCCGGCAAGATGGGCGCAGCATATATCAGAGGAGTTCAGAGCTCTGGCGTTTCAGCCTGCCCCAAGCATTTTGCCTGCAATAACCAGGAGGCGCACAGAACAAAGACTGATACACGCATTTCGCAAAGAGCGCTGCGTGAAATCTATCTGAAGGGCTTTGAAATCGCCGTTAAGGAAAGCAAGCCGCTTAATATTATGACGAGCTACAACAAAATCAACAGCGTTTGGAGCCATTATAATTACGACCTTGTGACAACCGTGCTTCGCGGCGAATGGGGATATGACGGAAACGTTATGACGGACTGGTGGATGCAGAAATCCGCAAGCCCCGAATTTCCGAATATTAAGGACAATGCTTATCGCGTTCGCGCGCAGGTTGACGTGCTTATGCCAGGCGGCAAGCACACCGCCAAAAAGTACGTTTCAGACGGCACGCTGCTGCCAACTCTCGGCGAGGAGGGCGGCATAACGCGCGCCGAGCTTGAGCGCACCGCAAAAAATGTTTTAAAGCTTGCGTTGAAGCTGAAATTCTGAATATAAAAGTAAATAAAAAAGCAAAAGCGTTCAGTAAAAACTGAACGCTTTTTTGTTTTGCATATTGTTAAATTGTTAAAAATCCAAAGCCCTGGAGAATACCGGAAACGAGGATCGCAAAAATGAAAATCGGTGCAACCCACTTTACCATTGCTCTGTAAAAATGCTTCATTTTAAACTCGCCGTTAAGCTCAACCTCGCTGATAATAACATTCGGCTTGATGACAAAGCCAACGACAACGCAGGTAAGCATACCCACAAGCGGAAGCAAAACACTGTTTGAAACAAAATCCAAAAAGTCAAGAATACTGAAGCCAAAGATTGTAATGCCGTTCCATACGCCAAAGCCGAGCGAGCAAACAATGCCGACAACAATACCGTAAACCGAAACGAGCAGAGTTGCATTTAGACGGCTGATTTTAAAGCTGTCCAACAAGCCGGAAACAATTGCCTCCAGAATCGAAACCGAACTGGTTATAGCGGCAAATAGCACGAGTATAAAGAACATAGCGCCGATAATGCTGCCGCCGGGCATACTGTTAAACACCTTTGGCAGAGTTACAAACATAAGCGAAGGACCCGTGCCGAGCGCCTCCTTATCTCCGCCTGAGAAAGCGAATACAGCAGGAATAATCATAAGGCCGGCAAGAATTGCGATTGCCGTATCAAAAAGCTCTATCTGCCTGGTTGCCTTTTCAATATGCTCCTCCTTTGAGAAATATGAGCCGTAGGTAATCATAATTCCCATTGCAAGCGACATTGAGTAGAACAGCTGACCGAGCGCAGCAAGAAAGGTCTTTGCGCTTAAATCCCTGATGTTTGGCAACAGGTAGTACTTAACGCCTGCTATTGCGCCGGGTCTTGTTACAACATAAATTGAAAGAACAACTGTGATTACAAGCAGTGCGGGCATAAGCACACGGCTGAGCTTTTCAATTCCTTTGTTAACGCCGAAAACAATTACAAGCGAGGTTGCAACAATAAAGATTGCAAACCATATAACAGGGTCAACCGTGGCGGAAATGTACTCTCCAAAGAAGGAATCCTGCGCCGCTTCAGCCACCTTGCCTGTAACCATAACCGCCGCGTATTTAGTTACCCAGCCTCCTATAAGGCAGTAATATGGAAAAATTAAAACCGGCACAATAGTTGCAAGCTTGCCGAGCCAGCCCCATTTTTTGCTGAGTGCGCCGAATGCTTTTAGCGGGCTGAGCTGTGTTTTTCTGCCGATTGCTATTTCGGTTACCATAAGCACAAAACCAAAGGTTACCGCAAGAACGATGTAAATAAGCAGGAACATACCCCCGCCGTACTTTGCTGCAAGATAGGGAAAGCGCCACAGGTTTCCGAGACCTACTGCAGAACCCGCTGCCGCCAGTACAAAACCTATCTTGCCCTGAAATGTATTTCTGTTATCCATAACAAATCCTTTTCACATACAAATTTGTTAATATAATACAGCATAACAACTTACATTTAAAGCTATTTGTTAAATTTTAGTTAAAACCCACAAAATATAAGAAATAAATGATTAATAATGAGCACTATTGACTTTATCCGTTTTACTGTGCTATTATTTTTGCATGGTTAAAACAGATAAATTTGAGGAAAATACTTTTTTAAAAGGAATAGTTGACGGCATTCCGATTTGCCTGGGATACTTTTCCGTTGCATTTGCATTCGGAATATTCACCATTTCAAACGGGCTGACATCGCTTGAGGCACTTCTCATTTCAATGACGAATGTTACATCCGCAGGGCAGCTTTCCGCCGTGCCGATTATTGTTTCGGGCGGAACGCTGTTTGAGCTTGCTGCCTCTCAGCTGATTATTAACCTGCGCTACGCGCTGATGAGCATTACTCTTTCGCAGAAGCTGGACAGCAGTGTTAGCCTTCCAAGCCGCTTTCTGATTGCCTTTGTTAATACGGATGAAGTTTTTGCCGTTGCCGCTTCAAAAAGCAAGGTTGGAAGAAGCTATATGTTCGGGCTGATACTGACTCCATATATCGGATGGAGCATCGGCACAATAGTGGGCGCAGTTGCAGGCAACATCCTGCCCGCAATTCTGATAACAGCGCTTGGAATTGCAATTTACGGAATGTTCATAGCAATTGTTGTTCCCGCTGCAAAGGAGAACAGGCACACGCTTTTCTGCGTTATTATTGCAATTATCTTCAGCTGCCTTTTTCGCTTTTTGCCGTTGCTTTCCCACGTGCAAGCGGGCTTTGTGATTATTATCTGCTCCGTTGCGGCAAGCGCTTTGGCGGCGCTCCTATTCCCCGTTAAAGCAGAAGAAAAGGAGGGTGAAACATGAGTTTTGGCACCTTTTTGCCGTATTTAATAACTATGGCGCTTGTAACTTATCTTGTGAGAGCAGTGCCGCTTGTGCTGATTAAAAAAGAAATTGAAAACAAATTTATTCTTTCATTTCTTTATTATATGCCATATGCAGTTTTAAGCGTGATGACAATACCCGGGGTTTTCTTTGCAACAGAGCATTTCATCACGGCAGCAATCGGGGTTGCGGTTGCGCTGATACTTGCATATTTCAAGCGCGGGCTTTTAACCGTTGCAATCGGCGCATCCCTCGGCGTTTTCATTTCAGAGCTGATAATTCAATGCACGATATAAAAAGCGTTCGGACAAAATCCGAACGCTTTATTTTATGCTTTAATATCGTTTATATATCTGCAGGCTGCAAGCGCGGCAATCGTGCCGTCTGCCGCCGCAGTGGTAACCTGGCGGATGAACTTGCTGCGGCAATCGCCCGCAACAAAAATTCCCGGGGTTTTGGTTGTGCATTGCTCATCGGAATCAAAATAGCCGAAGCTGTTTAAATCCGCAAGCGATTCAAACGGCTCATTTTCGGGAATAAGCCCGATTGCAACAAAAAGACCGTCACAGGCAATTTCCTTAACCGCGCCGTTTTCGTTAATCTCAACGCCGGCAAGCTCCTCCCCGCTTTTGAGAAGGCGGGTTATTTTTACGCCCGTGTGCTTTTCAACATTATCCCTTGAAAAGAGCACCTGCTGCAACCTTTCCTCGCCCGTGAATTCAGGCAAATCCTGAAGCATAATAACCTTTGAACACTTATCTGAAAGGAGGATTGCCTCCTGCAGAGCAGAGTTTCCGCCGCCTGCAACGCAAACCACCTTATCGGTGTAAAAATCGCCATCGCAAACCGCGCAGAAGGAAATGCCCTCGCCAACAAGCTCCTCCTCACCCTCAAGGCCAAGCATGCGATGCTTAACTCCGGTTGAAAGGATAACGGCATACGCCTCATAAGCGCCGCCCTCCTCTGTTTTAACAACCTTAATATCGCCCTTATCCTCAACAGAAATTACGGTTTCGATTTCAATATCTGCACCTTGCTCCATTATCTGGGAAAACATTTTATCCGCAAGCTCATTGCCGCTGATTGAAACTGAAGCAGGGAAATTTTCAACCTTTGGCGAATTTGTTATCTGGCCGCCGAAGCCCGCCTTTTCAATAACAAGCGCATGCTTGCCGTTGCGCTGGGCATAGAGCGCCGCCGTCATCCCCGCAGGGCCGCCGCCAACAATAATTATATCATACATTTTAATCACCGTTACATTAAAAACGGGAGGGGGCAAGCCCCTCCCCATCGTTGTTTATATTCTGATTATTTATTCATAAGCCAGCCCTTGATGTCTGAAACACCGCGGAACTTTTCAAATGAATCGCCGTTAGGAACAATAAGGGTTGGAGCCTGCTTGATGCCATACTGCGCAACAAGCTCTGCATTTTCATCGGCATTGAGCGCCTGATACTGAACGCCGGCCTTATCAAGAAGTGCAGCAGCCGCCTTGCAATTGGGGCAGGTTGCGGTCTTGAAGAGGATTGCGCCGCCTGCTGCAGGAGCATCTGCGGTGGTGTTAACCTCTGCTGCCGGAGCCTCATCAACAGGAGCAGGATTCGGGCCCTCATGAGTTAAATGAGAGCGGCCGATATTATAAACCTTGCGGTCCTTATATTCCTGTGCCTTACCGTCATTCCAGTTCTGAATTGGGCGGTAATAACCGGTGATGCGGCTGTTAACCTCTGTTTTCTGGCCGCAGATCGGGCAGGTGAACTGCTCGCCCGTGAGATAACCGTGATCCTTGCATACGGAATATGTGGGGCTCATGGTGTAATAAGGCAGCTTGTAATTCTCTGCAATCTTGCGAACAAGATTTGCGGCAGCCTTCCAATCGGGAAGCTTTTCGCCGAGGAAAGCATGGAAAACAGTGCCTGAAGTATAAAGTGTCTGCAAATCATCCTGAATATCAAGAGCAGAGAAGATATCCTCTGTGTAACCAACAGGAAGATGAGAAGAGTTTGTGTAATAAGGAGTGCCGTTCATATTTGCGGTGATGATATCCGGGAAATCCTCCTTATCATGCTTTGCAAAACGATAAGTTGTTGATTCGGCCGGGGTTGCCTCAAGGTTATAGAGATCGCCGTATTCCTCCTGATAATCGGAAAGGCGCTCGCGCATATGATTGAGAACGTCCCTTGCAAAGCGTTGAACCTTTTCATCAGTGAGATCAGCCTTAAGCCAGTTTGCATTGAGGCCAACCTCGTTCATGCCGATAAGGCCGATGGTTGAGAAATGGTTTGCAAAGGTGCCGAGATATCTCTTGGTGTAAGGATAAAGGCCCTGGTCAAGAAGGGTTGTGATAACGGTTCTCTTAACCTTTAAGCTGCGGGCAGCAAGATCCATAAGATGATCAAGCCTTGCATAGAAATCAGCCTCATCAGTTGCCTGATAAGCAATTCTGGGAAGGTTGATGGTTACAACGCCGATTGAGCCGGTTGATTCGCCTGAACCAAAGAAGCCGCCGCTCTTTTTGCGAAGCTCACGAAGGTCAAGACGGAGACGGCAGCACATTGAGCGCACGTCGCTCGGCTCCATATCAGAGTTGATATAGTTTGAGAAATAAGGAGTGCCGTATTTAGCGGTCATCTCAAAGAGAAGCTTGTTATTCTCGCTCTCGCTCCAATCAAAATTTCTGGTGATGGAATAGGTTGGGATAGGATACTGGAAGCCGCGGCCGTTTGCATCGCCCTCAATCATAATTTCGATGAAGGCCTTGTTAACCATATCCATTTCCTTCTGGCAATCGCCATAAGTGAAATCCATTTCCTTGCCGCCGATAATTGCGGGAAGGTTTTTCAGATCATTCGGAACGGTCCAATCAAGGGTGATGTTTGAGAACGGTGCCTGTGTGCCCCAACGGCTTGGTGTGTTAACGCCGTAAACGAAGGACTGAATGCACTGCTTAACCTCTTTCTGAGAAAGATTATCAACCTTAACAAAGGGAGCAAGATATGTGTCAAAAGAGGAGAATGCCTGAGCGCCTGCCCATTCATTCTGCATAATGCCGAGAAAGTTAACCATCTGATTGCAAAGGGTTGAAAGATGGTTTGCGGGTGAAGAGGTGATTTTGCCGGTTACGCCGCCGAGACCCTCCTGAATAAGCTGCTTTAAGCTCCAACCTGCGCAATAACCGGTGAGCATTGAAAGATCATGAAGATGAATATCAGCATTGCGGTGAGCCTCTGCAATTTCATCATCATAAACCTCGCTGAGCCAGTAATTGGCAGTGATTGCGCCTGAATTTGAAAGGATAAGACCGCCGACGGAATATGTTACCGTTGCATTTTCCTTAACGCGCCAGTCATTAATTTTAAGATAATTATCAACAATCTCTTTATAGTTAAGAAGCGCTGAATTAACGTTGCGGATCTTCTCTCTCTGGCGGCGATAAAGAATATATGCCTTTGCAACATCCGCATAACCGGATTCGGAAAGCACGGTTTCAACGCTGTCCTGAATAGCCTCAACGGAAATTTTCTCATCCTGAATTTTACTTTCGAAATCAGCAGTTACGTGAATTGCAATTAAATCAATAACGCTTTGGTGGTACTGCTTGCCCACTGCATCAAATGCTTTTGCGATTGCGGCACTGATCTTATTTATATCAAAATCAACAACACTGCCGTCTCTTTTAACAACCTGATACATCAAAAAATCCTCCCTTAATAATACTTTTTGTCGGTCAAGAAACTCTTTCTTGACGCTGCAAAAATCATTCTATCATTAAGAGAGGCATTTGTCAATATATATTATTAAAAATTTTTTCAACCACAATATATAGTTGTTTTTACTCAACTCCGCGTAATTTTGTGTTTGGCACAAACTTGATTGCAATCGCCTCAAATTCGTGCATTTCATCAAAGCTTGGGGCTGTTAAATTTCCGTATGGCACGGAATCCCTGTCAGTAAACCTTTGCAGGAAATAGCGCTTTGCGCCTTTAATCATTTCGCCGATTTTTTCAAAATCCTCTTTTTCGTGAAGCTCCTTGATAACCGTTGTGCGAAATTCATATTCAATGCCGCTGTTCATCAGCAAATCCATGCTCTGCCTGATGACGCCCATATCAATTTCATCAACACCGCAGGTGAGGGCATATTTTTCGGGGCTGTTTTTAATATCCATTGCAACATATTCAACGATACCCTGATTAAGAATTTTTTTCAGCATTTCGGGATGATAGCCGTTAGTATCAAGCTTAACTCGAAAGCCTGCATTATGAATACGCTCTATAAGCTGCGGCAAATCCGAATGAAGGCAGGGCTCCCCGCCCGTGATTGCAACGCCGTCTATCAGACCCTTTTTGCTTTCAAGGAATTTTATCAGATCATCATCCGTCATAACCGGCCGGGCAGTGCCGTCAACCAATTCAAAATTGTGGCAGAACGGGCAGCGAAAATCGCAGCCGCCAAGAAACACCGTGCAGGCAACGCAGCCGGGGAAATCAAGAAGCGTCATTTTTTGCAGACCGTGCAGTTTCATATATACTAATCACCATAGCCTTTCATATTTATATAGCCGCCAGAATATGCAGATTGCGAAGCTCCGCATCGGCAATGCCGTCATTAACCGAATAAGCATGCTTTTCAAGATCGCCGCAAATTGCTTTTGTTAAGCCCTGCTCTGCAAGCTCATCAATAACATCGGCGGCAACGCCCTCAATGGCATAATATTTTTCCTCCGCCATTTCAGCATCGTTATTGGTTGTGAGCAGATATTCCATAATCTCCGCCTCAAGCGAAAGCTTGGGAAGCGAACGAAGCGCGCGAAAGCTCCACTTATAATAAGGTTTATAATTATTATTTAATAAGAAAATAACCGCCATTGCACTGCTGACGAATTCATTAACGGCAAGCTGCGCCGCAGCCGCCTCGCCATGATCTATGCAGCGCTTATAATTATACTGCCCCGATTGCGCCATCAGCAACAGATTGCCCGCAAGCTTTTTGCGCCTGATATCCTCCGGATAACAGGAAAGCGCGGCGCGAATCTTGGTAACCTCGCCGTAATTATCAAAAAAGACTTCGCCGTTAGTTGCCTCTGCAAGCGCCTGCTCCGGCAGGGTGAGCCATTGCTGCGCGGAAAGCGCTCCGCTTTCGCTGCCGATTTTTTCAAGGAAAAATTCGCCCGTGCGCAAAACGCCCCTGCGCGCCCCGCCGACAGGCGAAAGCAGCGAGCGGCGAAAGCCCATAATTTCCTTTGGCAGCTTTGCATATGCCCTTTCAAGCAAAAACGCCTGTCTCCTGTCCACAACGGATTCATCCGGCAGAAACAGGCAAAAGCCGGGCTCAAAATCATGATCCGTTGAAACCTTATCATCAAAGCCGAAGCACTCCGAGCCGCTGCCGAAAAGCCCCGCGCAAAGAAACGGCATTAAATCCGAAAATTCCGCCTCAAGCATCGGCATGCCGTATTCCTCAAAAAACGCCTTTGAAAGCTCAAGACCGTTCATAGATAGCCTCCGCCCTTTTATTTAAATCACCGGCAGCAAGAAAATAGCCGTAATGCGAAAAAACGGGAGCGCATTTTTCGCAGACGAAGGCATAATAGCCGTCTTTTTTAACATCGGAATTAATAAGCAGATCATAGGCTTTATCAAGAAGCTCGCCAACCTGCTTTTCAGCCGCCTCTGAGCCAAGCTTGGCGTCATAAACGTCTGCAATATTAAGATAGGTTATCGCCTGCTCCAGCTCGCCGTCAGGCGCATTATCCATAACCTTAAGCGCTTTATCATAAAGCTCCAGAGCGCTGTCATAATTTTTCAACGCTGTAAAGGTGAGCGCCATATTATTATAAAGCCCGCCGAGAAGCTCCGGCGCAGTGCCGCCATTCGCCTCATAAACCGCCCTTGCCTTTTCAAAAAGGGCAATTGCCCTTTCATCCTCGCCAAAGGCGTTATAAGCCGTTGCGATATTAATATAGGTTGTGCCGGAGCTGATAGTGCCGTCAAAATCCAGCTCATCAATCAGCCTTAAGGCTTCAAGCGCGCTTTCAAAAGCGCCGTCCTTATTTCCCGTTTTGCGAAAATGGCCAACAAGCTCGTTGCGAATCATAAGCTCGCCCCTTTTATCGTTGCCGAGCCTTGCCTCCTCAAGCCAATATTTAAGATGGCGTTCTGCGCCGGCATAATCCCTGCGGCTCATATAATCATTCATTTTTTGAATGATGCGCTGCTGGGGAACGCTTTTAACCTCCGGCGTTACGCCATAAGGCTCATCGCAAAGCAGGCAGCGCGGCTCTGCATAATCCTCCGGTTTTAAATAACCTTTATCATAACTCATATTTTTGCTCCGAATTGTTTTATATTTTATCAAAGGAGAACGGCTGCCCGTTCTCCTTTAAGTTTAGTGAACTGATGCTCATTGTTCCAAATAAGGCTCGCCGCATTCGGCAAGGTTTTTTTCAACCGGGATAAAAGCTAAATTCACATTCTTATCTTACAACAACGGTTGTTACGGAATTTGCGGGAATCAGCGCAGGAGTGCTGACGCTTTCGCCTGCCTGAATTTCCTCAAGATCACGGGTGGCATCGGTTGTGTAAGCCGAAAAGGTTGAAAGCCCTGTTCCGTTAACATACGTTAATTCATCATTATCGGTTGTGTTGATATAAATCAGGGTTATGCTGTTATCAGGATTTTTAAAACCGCAAACCTTCATATCCTGATTGCAGGAAACATCTATTCTGACAGAGCCCTCTGTTGTATATTTTGAGAAATTGCCCATAACCCAGAAGCGCTTTGAGGTTACAACCTCCTTGCTGCAATTCGGGTTGGTGTAATCATTTATATAAAGCAGGCCATCCATATAACCGCCGCCTGCAACGGCAACCCACCAATCCCATTCCTTTGCATCAAGAATGGTTAAATCCTGCCAGATTGTGTCCGCCAGATCAAGCCCGTACTTAATACCGAGGCCGGAGGATGAGCCATCCATCTGGCAATATTCCGTTAGAACGCGGTCATACTTCGAGAAGGTGCTTTCGCTGAATTTCGCGGCAGTTGCCTCCCTTGCCGTCTGATCTGACCAATAGGAATGGAAGCCGACGGTTGTGAAATAATTGCGAAGCTCCTTGTTTTCATATTTATTTTCAGTAAATATATTTGTGCCGGTGCCGAGCATAATCTGCAGATAATCGTTAAAGGTTGCGTTACCCATCTGCCCGGATTCAAACATGCTGATTTCGCAGCTGTTTTTGATTGAGCTTGAATTAATTGCGGAAATGCAAGCCTTATACATATCGCGGCATTCATATTTGCTGTAATGGCAGCCCTCCTGGCCTGCCGAGGTAAGATCCGAATTATAAGCGCCCCAAGCCCATTCAGGCTCATTAATCGGGGAAATATCCGTAACCCTGTAACCAAGATCATTGATAAAGTGCTCGCCGCATTTAACAACAAATGCCGCATGCTTTGAATAATTAGAGCTGTCTATATTGCAGGGAATATCGTCAAACGCCGTGCCGTCTGCAATCCAGGCTCCGTATGCCCTGCCGGTTTTGGTGTAATAAACAGGGGGCGAATTTGAAAACAGGGTTACTCTCATATTATCGCAATAGCCGTTTGCAACCTCAAGGCATTTGCGCGCATTTGCATCGGCAGTCCAGTCATAAGTGCCATCGCTCTGCAAAAAGCATTCGGTTCGTGTGCCGATACTATAAAGCGCTGAATCATCTTTGCTTCCCGCGCCGAGGTTGTAACGATAAATGTTAAGGCCGATTCCCTCCTCATCGTCATAAAGCATTTTCATAACCTCATTAACCTTATCATCATCCCATCCGCCAACAAATTGCGACCACCAGCAGGAGGACGCGCCGAAGCCGTACATCTCCTGATGGGTTGATGAAGGAGAAACCGTTGTTTGATGCGAGGAGGCATTCAGATTATTATACTGGCTTACGATTAATGAATAATCGCGCATATTGACAAAGCCATCCTCATTAACGTCATATTCCATTCTGAAGCCGCTTAAAGTCTCCTCATCATTAATATGCTCATCAAAATGATTGCGCAGCGTTGCGGCGGAGATTGAAGCGGTTACATTGCAGCGGCTGCAATTGAAAATGAAATAATAATCATTTGCGCTTGCACCCTGAAGCTCATAATCATGGCCGAGCGCATCAACATAATCGCTGATATTGCTGCCCCCGCAGATGCTGCAGGTGTAAGTTGTGAAGCCCTGCTGAGTGCAGGTGGGTGCTGTTACCGCGCTTGAATAGTTATGATTATCATCAATACAGTTGAATTTCCAGCCGCCGTAATAATTCTGAAGATATGTTCTTGTTGCCGCATCCGCAATCAAAAAGGTTGCGCCGCTGCTGATATCCTTAAAGCAATCCTCGCCGAAATTAATGCCCGTGCCTGCGATAGTGTTCCAGCCGAGATTTGAGCAGCCGTCAAACGCATGCTCGCTGATTGTGGTGATATTAGCCGGGATATGCACCCACCAGAAGCTTGAGCTGTTGCACCCCGCAAACATATAAGGGCAAAGTTCAGTTAAGCCCGAGCCGATATTGATCCAACCGATTGAGGTGCAGTTCTGGAAGCAGCCGCTCCATGTTTGGCGCACGGAATCGGGCAGCGCAACGCCGCCGAGCGCGGAGCAATTAAAAAACGCATACCAGCCGATATACTGCACCGAGCCGAAATCAACCGACTGAAGCGCAGTGCAGTTCATAAACGCTTTTGAACCGATGCCGGTTACGCCGTTTTCAATAACCAGGCGAGTGATGGAGGCGGCATAATCATTAATCCACGGAGCAGGCGAAGCATCATCATTATAATTTGCCGTGCTGCCGCTGCCGCTCAGGGTGAGAACACCCGTTGAGGTGTCAAAGCTCCAGGTGACGTTGCTGCCGTTATCGCCGCAGTTGCCGCTTACAACAGCCGCATTTGAAACAAACGGCAACGCAAAGAGCGCAGTGAGCACGATTGCCGCGCTTAAAGCAATTGAAATTAACCTTTTCATTATTAACCCCTTAAAACAAAATGAAGTGGTGATTGAACAGATTTATACATTTTAATTATAACTTATAAGCATGCAATATTCAATATATCATTTTCAATAAAAATGTTAATGACAATATGTTATTTCTGTGATAAAATTAAGTTGAATTCATAATCAAGGGGGCGGCAAAATGATTAAAACAAACAAAAGGCTTAATCTGTTTTTCGTTGCTGTTATTGCGCTTGTTTTAGCCGCCTCAACTCTGAGAGCGGCAGAGCTCAATGTTCCAAACCCGTTTTTAAACAAGCTTTTCGTTTTCAGCAGAACCTTTTTATATATCGGCGCATTTTCCGTTTGGGGCTTTTCTGTTAAACAAAGGATTATGCAAAGGCAGGTGCAAAGATTTTTGACGGCGGTTTCCGTGCTGATGGTTTTCTGGATTGCCACGCGCGAAATCAAGTTTCGCTTTGTGCTTTCCCCTGCCGCAATTCGATATCTTTGGTATTCATATTACATTCCGATTTTATTTATTCCGCTGATGGCGCTTTTTGTTTCGCTTTCGCTTGGCAAGGCGGAGGGCTTCCACCTGCCGAAAAAGGCGGCGCTGCTTTATGCCTTGCCCATATGCCTTTTGGCGCTTGTTTTAACGAATGATTATCATCAGCTTGCCTTTTCCTTTCCGAGCGAAGCGGCAATCTGGAGCGAGGCGGATTACAGCTATGCCCCGGTGTTTTATCTTTGCGTGCTCTGGGTTGCGTTTTGCGCAATTTGCTCGCTGGGCATTATGCTTTCCAAATCCAGAATTCCGAACAGCCGGCAGTTTTTGTGGGTTGCAATTATTCCCTTTGCGGCTTCGCTGGTTTACGTTCTTATTTATTCCCTGCGCCTGCCTTTTATTATGAAATATTTCGGCGACGTTGCGGTTGTTGACTGCCTTCTGTTCTGCGCATTTTTTGAAATCTGCATTCAATGCAGGCTTATTCAGAGCAACAGCAGATATAACGATCTTTTCCGTGCATCCGTTAAGCTTCCGATTTTGATTACGGACAAGTCTTTCAATATTCACTTTTCTTCATCCGGAGCGGATGAAATCAGCAAGGAGGACATCGTCCGTGCAGAGGAAAAGCCGATTATTATTGACGGCAAAAAGCGGCTTTCCGTTATCCCGGTTGACGGCGGATTCGCCGTTTGCGCTGAGGATATTTCAGCCCTGCTGCGCGTGCGCGACGAGCTTGCCGCAGTTCAGGAGGAGCTGACGGAGCGCGCTGCCCTGCTTGAGCTTGAATATGAAAAAGAACAGGCTTACAGGAAAATTGAGGAGCAAAACAAGCTTTATGACCTTTTGCAGAAAAGCACCCAAAAAAGGCTTAACCGCATTGATTTTCTTGTTAAAGAATACCAGCAGGAAAATGACGAAGCCAGAAAAAAGCGCATCCTTGCAGAGATTGCAGTGATTGGCAGCTATATCAAAAGGCGCAAGGATTTTGTGCTTTCCTCTTACGGCGCACAGCTGCTTTCCCCTGCTATGCTTGAAAGCGCTTTTGCGGAATCCTTCCGCTCGCTTTCCCTGCTTAACATCAGGGGCGCTGGCTTTGTTGAAACAGAAAAGCCGCTTATGAAGGCAGAGCTTTTAACACGGGCTTATGATTTTTTTGAGGCAGTGCTTGAAACTCTGCTTAACGAAATAAACTACATCAGCGCTTCACTTTCAAGGGTTGGCGGCGAGCTTCGCATCAGCATTATCACTGATTACGACGGCGGGCAAACGCCCGAAATCAGCCTTGGGGAATTTGAAATGGCAAGGATAATAAATGAGGACGGCACCCGTTTTATCCTGCCCCTTTATGACGGAAAGGAGCAAGAAAAATGATTTATCTGACATCACTTTCACCGGCCATGCAAAACGCCATTTCAGGCCTCTTATTCCTTGCGGCAATGGCTGCCCTGTTTTTCTTAATCTTTAAATACACCTGCCGCAGGAGCATAAAAAGCTGCCTGTTGCAGGGGGGCGCAGCTTTTTGCTTTGCTGCTTTTGCTTTCATACTGCACTGCGGAAACCGGCGCGGAATATGGAAAAAGGCTGCCCGTTGCAGCTTTGATAATTATTTCTGCATTGAGCCTTGCATACAGCACCGCAAGATTAATTGCCGAGCGTAAAAGAAAAAGAGAAACACCATCCTACGCCTCAATAAAGCAGGCGCTTGACAATCTTAATTCGGGCGTTTGCTTTTCAGACGGCACGGGCAGAATAATTCTTATCAACAGAGCAATGGAATGGCTGTTTTCAGGCATTATCGGAAGCAGACCGCAAATGCTTTTTGAGCTTGAGAATGCACTTGCAACCGGCAACGCGGGAATTGAAAAAATTCAGGAAAGCCCTGCGCTTTACCGTTTTGATGACAAAAGCGTTTGGAACATTGAAACGGTTGACATGAACTGCAACGGACTTGAAGGATTTAAACAGACGAGCGCCCAGGAGGTTACCGATATTTTTAATGCAACCAGGCTGATTGAGCAGGAGAACATTAAGCTTAAAGAGACCAACGAAAAAATGCAGCTGATGCTGGAGCATCTTGCAGACCGCATCCGCGAGGAGGAAACCCTTAATCTCAAAACCCGTATCCATAACGACATCGGATCAAGCCTTATTGAAATCACAAAAATCATTGAGGGAAAAACCGAGGGCGATATGGACAGGCAGCTTGACTTGCTTCAACGGGCGGTTAGCTTTTTTTCAAACAATTATAAAACGGACAGGCCGGCAGAAAGCCTTGAAAAAACCGTTCTGAAAGCGGAGCAAATGGGCGTTAAGCTTGTGATTAACGGGACAGAGCTGCTTGACGAAAGCGCCGTTTCCCTTGCCTGCACCGCCACTGATGAATGCGTGCGAAACGCAATTAACCACGCAGGGGCAACCGCAGTTTTTGCCGAAATCAGCGAAAGCAACGAAGGCATAATCCTTGATTTCACAAACAACGGCAACGCTCCTCGCGGAGAAATCAGAGAGGGTGGCGGGCTTTCCTCCTTAAGGCACAGAATTGAGGAGACAGGCGGCAGAATGAGCATTAAATCAAAGCCCGAATTCAGGCTTCACATTGAGCTTTTAAATAAATCGAAACGGAGGCAGACGGATGATTAACACAATTATTGTTGAGGATAATCTTTTCATGCTCAACCATCTTATAAACATGCTTGATTCGCAAAGCGATTTCAGCCTTGCAGGCAGCTTTCAAGATGCCTTTGAGGCGGAGGAATTTTGCAAAAGCAGAGGGATTGACCTGATTATTATGGACGTTCAGACCAGGCACAATCATTCCGGGCTTTCCGCAGGAGAGAGAATCCGTAAAAGCAGCAATACAAAGGTTGTTATCGTAACCTCGCTTATTGACCCCGAGGTGCTTTCAAAAGCAAAGCGCGGCGCGGCGGACAGCCTTTGGTATAAGGACCACGGAGACGGCGAGCTGCTTGAGGTTATCAGGCGCACTATGGAGGGAGATCAGATTTTTCCCGATATTTCGCCGAGCGTTGAAATTAAGGATATGTTTTCATCGGAAATATCCCCAAGGCAGATTGATATTCTGCGCCGCTTCGTTAAAGGGATGACATATGATGAAATCGCATCAGAGCTGAAGCTGAGCAAAAACGGCGTTCGTTGGAATCTTGACCAGCTTGTTGAAAAGGGCGGCTTTAACAATAAGCACGAGCTGCTTGCCGCCGTAATAGAAAGCAAGCTGATTATTACAACGCTTAAAGACGAATAATTACCTCTGCATAGCAAATTGGAATTTGTCAATGTGTTTGAGGAATACGTTGTAGTGAGCGATGCCCACATCGTTCCACGGCAAGGTGTGAGCACCTTGCCCCACAATTGTATGAGTTCGTTGTTCCTGAAACGCACCGAAAAGCTACGATTCATCAAATCACTGGCACAAATGCCAGTGATTTTTTATTTTATATATATTAAAATAAAATCAAGTAATTTTATTCTTTTATAACAAAAAGGAGGTTCGGTTATATGAAACGCTTTATATCCGCACTTTTATGTGTGCTTATGCTTCTGTGCGTAATTCCTGTTACAGCATACGCTGAAACCACGGTTTCTACCTACGAGCAGCTGTGGAAGGCTTTTTACGCAAAACAGGATTCCATTACGCTGACAAGCGACATCAAATACACCGTTCCCGACGGCGGCAACCAGCCGCTGGCACCTTATCAATTTCTGATGAATGTAAGCGGAAACAACAATGTTACGCTTGACCTTAACGGCCACACCCTCACAGTCAGCAATGACAAAACCACATGGCCGAAGCAGTCCGCGCTCTTTTCCGTGGAGGACAACGCCAGCCTTACGGTTATGAACGGCACTGTTGACCTTTACAACTACAATAATTCTGCCAGGACGGATGCGGGTATATTTGAGGCAAGGGATAACGCTTACCTTACACTGACTAATGTTGACGCCGTTAACAGGCGTTCAGGCGTTGTAGTCAGCGGCAGGCATAACTCCACCGTAAACCTTGAGGGCGGCACAATTACAGCGGGCGCAGGCTTTGCGGTTTCCGCCATCGGCAACTGCAGTCTTAATCTTGACAAAAATGTTAAACTAACAACAAACGACGGTAGCGGAGTTGTTACCCAGTTTGCTATCGCGGGGCAGGGATCACTTCATTCCGAAACACCTAATTTAACCGTTATCTCCGCCACCCTTAAGGCGGGCGTAGAGGTTGCTGAAAGCAGCATAAGCCAGTTTACGCCAAGCAATAACAAGCTTGTTTTTGTTGAGGGCACACAGTATTACTCCGCCTTCAACAAAACGAAGAGCGGCAACTATTACTGGAGCGAAAACACAGGCGGCTTTGCGCTGATTGAGAATTCAGGCAATACATTTTTTGCAAAAAATATTCAGATTGTATCAAAGTCAAGCAAGCAAACCGTTAAGGTTGAAAACGGCACGGCATCACCGAATTACGCCGCATATGGGGACACGGTTACAATCACCGCCAAAAATATTGCAGGCAAGGAATTCACACGCTGGCTTATTCTTAAGGGCGATGTTCATATGTCTTCCGAAGATCTTGTTTCAAAACAGACAACCTTTACTATGGGTGCTGACCCCGTTGAACTGAAAGCGGTTTACGACAACGGCTATGAAAAAATCAACGCCATTGATTTTAAACTGAAAACGCCTTCAAACGGAGCGTCGCTTTCAAATGCGACAACCACGGCAGAGGGCGTTACGGTTGAGGACACCTGGTGGATTGAGCTTTACGACGGAGGCGGCTTCAGCAATGTTCTGCCCAATAATTACAAATTTGAAGCAGGGCACACCTACCGTGCAGGTGTTAACATCAAACTCGCAAGCAATTATATATTGAGCGACAGCGTTGCGGTCAGCTTCACAGACCCGTCAACCAACAAAAAGACTACTGCGGTTGAAGGCGCAACCAATAAGATTTGGATTTACGAATACACAATCCCCGAGCTGCCTCAGATAGAGGCGCTTAATGCTGAAATCTTCGGCGCTGTTGCCGGCGCAACAGTAAACGCGATTAACGCACAGACGTATGACAGCCGTTACACTGCTGCAATTTACGGTATATTTGACACTGAAGATTCTTATCTTGCAAGCAGTGGCAATCAACTGAGCTCCTCCTCAAAACTGGAGGGAGGCAAGACATACATTGCAGCTGTAATTTTCACCCCGGGCAGTAATTACAAAATTGCAAACGGTGTCAGAGCAACTATCAACGACGAGAACGGAACAATCGGAGCAACCGCTGCCGACAACAAATCAAAAATCTTCTACGTCCCGATAACCGTGGCTGAAGTAATGAACGGCTGGATTAATGAATACGGCTTCTGGATGTATTTTGAAAACGGCAAGGCTGCTACCGGCTGGAAGGCAATCGGCGGCAAGTGGTATTTCTTTGACAGCGAGGGCATTATGCAGACAGGCTGGGTTAAGAGCGGAAACACCTGGTATTATATGCAAAGCAGCGGCGCAATGGCAACCGGCTGGCAAAAGGTTGGCAGCACCTGGTATTATTTCAAATCTTCAGGTGCTATGGTGACAGGCTGGCAAAAGGTTGGCAGCACCTGGTATTATTTCAAATCCTCAGGTGCTATGGTGACAGGCTGGCAGAAGATTGGCAGCACCTGGTATTATTTCCAGAGCAGCGGCGCCATGAAAACAGGCTGGCTCAAGGACGGCGGCAAGTGGTATTACCTTGAAGCTTCAGGCGCAATGCTTGCGAACACATCAAGGAAAATCGGCAGCAAAACCTA
>DCTO01000078.1:0-1481 GCA_002329285.1 Ruminococcaceae bacterium UBA1438 | reverse complement strand
ACCGCCCGTTGCAATACTTTGGGTTAACGGCGGGTCGCCGAGGACGTCGGCCCCTACCTTTTATACCGTAAGTGATTCGCGTGGATAATGCCGGTTTTAACAATAACTCAAACGAAAAAAACGGTTGGCCTTTAAGCTCAACCGTTTTCTTATCTATGATACTGATTTATATTTTTTCAACATCAATTACTGCGATTTTTTCCATAAACTGCTTTGGCGAAATAATCTCGCCCATTTCAAAAAACTCGTCCATATTCATATTGAAATTATTAACGAACACAGGAGTGCTGTCATATTCAACATCAATGTGGATGCGCTTTGCATCCTGCTTAATTCTTTCAGCATCGTAATTACTTAAGCTGTAAAACCTTGAAGCCTTAATCTCGTTGTTTTTGATATAAAGCAAAACAATGTTTCTGATTGATTTTGAGATTGAAACATACTGCGCTTTGTCCTTACAAATAGCCTGCCCCATATGCATCTGCGCAACCGCCTTGCAGGTGCCGGAATTGAGAAAAAATTCATTGATAAAGATGCTTTCAAGGGGGCTTGTGTCATCCGGAACGATAATTGCAAAAACATTGCGCGAGGATTTATTCGGATAAAGCTTTTTGAAAAACTCTTTGAAATGGTGCTGGCTTTCCGCAATTTTTTTGGCGTATATATGATAAAAGGGAATATTCGGAGTTGAATCCGTGCCGGAAATCGTGAAGGCCTTAAACTGATCCTCACTTTCAGAATAAACCAGAATGTTTGTGTTTGATATTATTATCGGAATTGCCTTTTTCATATTAGACTTCCTTTGTTTTGAAATTAAAAACAACCANNTTGTATTTAAAATCAATAAATTTACAAAAATATAGTGCATTTTGTTTGCGGATGTGTTATTATATAAAAAATCGAATTTTGCAGAAATTGAGCAATCAAAAGCAAAAAACATCATAAATTATATATCGGAGGAAAACCCAATGGATAACAGAGATGAAGAGCTTGAGCAGATTTTAAAGGAAATCAAAAGCGAAAAGAAATCTGATTTTTCACTGCAGGTTGAAACAGCGGACGGCAAGGCTGAAGAGCAGCCACCAAAGAAAGAGGCCGAGGCTCCGTTTGAGCCTGAAATAAAGGAGGAGCCGGTTTCCGCCCTTTCATTATCAGAGGAGGACGGCGAACCCGAAGAGGAAACAAAGCCCGAGGAGCAGCACATGGCATCAGAGCTTGTTAATCCCGACGGCGAAGAATATGAAGAGGACGATGCTGAAATGCCTGAAAAGAACAACAAGAAAATTATAATAATCATTGCTGCTGTTGTTGCTGTTATAGCAATCGGCGTTGGCGTTTATTTTGGCTTTTTCAATAAGCCTAAAGAGGAACCCACCACTCTCACGCCAACCGAAAGCACAACTGAAGAGGCCACAACAGAGGCTCCCGTTGTGCTGATCACAAATCCGCTAACCGGCGTTGCCGAATACAATGCAGATGCG
>DCTO01000077.1 GCA_002329285.1 Ruminococcaceae bacterium UBA1438 | reverse complement strand
TTCATTGCGAAGCAATTTCATATTTATTTAATATTGCTCGCTTTCAGCGAGGATATTAAATAATATTTCACTAATCCGCAAGGATTAATTTAATTGGGAGAACCTTCTTTACGAAGGTTCTCCCAAGGGATGCCCTTTTTGTTTGGTAAACCCCAATTTGCCTTACGATAAATAGGGTCTTGTATATTTATTATTTTTTTAGTCTAATAGTTTCATATATAAATAAGCGGCAGTTACGGCTTTTTTGTTTTCGCTTATTTGATTCTTTATCTCGGTGGTGAAAAAATGCTCGGTTCATATGTCAGAGTCAGGGTTGATATGCCCCTTGGCTCAACTGATGAAGAGGGCTACACTTATCCGCTGAATTACGGCACGGTTTATGACACTGAAAATCAAACAGCATTTATTATGGGGATAGACCATCCCGTGCGTAATTTTGACGGCAGAGTGATTGCCCTGCTCAATCCGAAAAAGGGCGGCAGGCAGATTACAATTGTTGCCCCCAAAAGCACCCGTTTTATTATCAACGACATTAAAAAGCACCTTGATGTTGAGCGGGATTTTGCTGATTACAAATTAGAATGCCTTTATGAAAGCAGCTGCGGCGCAGTCGTTTATCGCGACATTAAGGGCGAAATCAGATATCTTCTGATTAAAAACAGGCGCTCTGCCCACTGGGGCTTCCCCAAGGGGCATATTGAAATGGGAGAAACTCCGCATCAAACCGCGATTCGCGAGGTGCTGGAGGAAACGGGAATTCACGTTAGGCTGATTGACGGCTTTGAATGCATTTCAAAATATAAAATTCAAAACCGCATTGAAAAGCGGGTAACCATTTTCGTTGGCACAACGAATGACACAAACACGTCAATCCAGCCGGAGGAGATTGAGGATTATATCTGGCTCACTTATGACAGAGCGCTGAGCCTGCTCAAATTTGAGAATGACAAAAATATCATCACCTCCGCCCATCAGTATTTGAACGACCATAATTATATTTAGGAGAAGCTATGCAAGAACTTTGCAGAACAATTCAGGAATTTTTAACCGCCCACGGCATTCCGAACTGGCTGGTTGTTTTCATAATTTCGCTTTGCCCGATTTTTGAATGCAGGCTTGGCATGTTCACGGCAATCGTGCTTTTGCAGATGAACCCCTTCGTTGGCTTCATCATCAGCTTTTTGGGCAACATTCTGCCCATTCCCTTTATTCTGCTGCTTATTAACTGGATTTTTGAGCTGCTTAAAAAGGTGCCCGGCATCAACAAGCTTGTTTTCTGGCTTGAGGAAAAAACGCTGAAAAAGCGCGATAAAATTGATAAATACGGCGTTTGGGGGCTTCTGCTTTTCGTTGCCATTCCCCTGCCCGGCACGGGCGGATGGACCGGTGCGCTGCTTGCCTCCCTCCTTCATCTGGACAGAAAAAAGTCCTTCGGCGTTATCGCAATCGGCGTTTTCATTGCAGGGCTCATTATTTCAATCCTTTCACTTTCAATCGGCGCTGCCGTTTTCGGTTAATGCCGCGCGGCAAGGCCGGGTTTATTTAAGCTATGCAGGATTATCAGAATTATTTTATTCAGCTTTTAAAACAGTATATTAACAATGAAAAAATCACCCTGCGCCCCGATGCAGATTACAAACAGCTTTTTGAATTTGCAAGGCTGCACAATTTGGGCGGGGTGCTTTTTTGCGCAATAAACGGCGCGGAAAATGTTTGCACAATCCCCGCAGAGCTTTATTCCGCCGCGCAGGAAGGCTTTTTTGATTTGGTTTACAGCGCTAACCTGCAAATGCAGGTTTATTCCCTGCTTTCAGACGCGCTAACAGGGGCAGGAGTGCGCTTTGTGCCGTTTAAAGGCGCGGTGCTCAGAGATTACTATCCCGTGCCGGAAAGCCGCGCAATGGGCGATATAGACATTCTGATTGACATTGAAAGCCGCGGCGCTGCNNCTGAAGGAGGCGGGCTTTGCCTGCCGCAATTCAAACGGCCCCGTTTGGGATTATGAGAAAAACGGCGTTTTGATTGAGGTGCACACGCGCATTCTCAACGGCAGGGTTGGCAGCACAAACGCGCCGGAATTTTTTGCAAACGCGATTGAAAAGGCTGATTTCGGCGAGGACGGCCTTATCGGTGAATTTTCAAGGGATTATCATTTTGCCTTTTTGATTGCCCATGCGGCGCACCATTTTTGGTTTCACGGCGCCGGCATCCGCTTTATTCTTGATTTTGCGGTGGCGATTAAAAACATGGGCGCCTCCCCCGAAGCGGCGCTTGAGCTGCTTGAGAAGGCAGAACTTGGCGATTTTGCAAAAAATATGCTCTCCGTTTGCAAAAAATGGTTTGATATCGGCGTCGATTTCGGCTGCGAAACGGAGAAGGCAGAGGCGTTTCTCTGCGGCTTCGGCGCATTTGGCACAAGCGGCAAAAGCAGCGGCGCGGTTGCCCTGCGCAAGGCGCTTGAGGAGGGGCAGAGCCGCAACGCCGCAGGGCGCAGGCTGGAGCTGCTTTTCCCCTCTTATGAAAAAATGCGCGAAATTCCTTACATCAAATTTATTGACGGCAAGCCCCTTTTAACCCCGCTTGCCTGGGCTTACCGCTTTGGCTATAACGCAAAAAACCGCCGTTCATTTATGCTGAAGGCGGCAAAGGAAATCGGCACGGATGAAGCCCTTGAGCAGGCAAAAGCCGAGCTTGAATTTTTAAAAGAAATAGGCTTAAACTAAAATCGGAGCGCAGCAACCCGTCACTGACCGCTGACCACTGACCACGAAAAAAGACCGTTCCAAACGGAACGGTCTTTAATTATGCTCAATTAGTTATTGATGAGCTTTTCTTCCTCTGAATTCCAGCTGTAAAGGCTGCGAACCTCTGCGCCAACCTTTTCAACGGGCTGTTCAGCAGCAAGCTTTCTCATTGCCTGGAAATGAACCTGGTGGCCTGCATCGCTCATATCAAGCAGGAACTCTTTTGCGAAAGAGCCACCCTGAATATCGGAAAGGATCTGCTTCATAGCCTTCTTTGTGTCATCAGTGATGATTTTCGGGCCGGTGATGTAATCGCCGTATTCAGCAGTGTTTGAGATTGAATATCTCATGCCTGCAAAGCCTGACTGATAGATGAGATCAACGATGAGCTTCATCTCATGAACGCACTCAAAATAAGCGTTTCTCGGGTCATAACCGGCTTCAACAAGGGTTTCAAAGCCTGCCTGCATAAGAGCGCAAACGCCGCCGCAGAGAACAGCCTGCTCACCGAAGAGGTCTGTTTCTGTTTCGGTTCTGAAGGTGGTTTCAAGAACGCCTGCACGAGCGCCGCCGATGCCGAGAGCATAAGCAAGAGCCTTATCAAGCGCATGACCTGATGCGTCCTGATGAACGGCAACAAGGCACGGTGTGCCCTTGCCAGCCTGATATTCGGAACGAACAGTGTGGCCCGGAGCCTTTGGAGCAATCATGGTTACATCAACAAATGCCGGAGGCTTGATGCAGCCGAAATGAATGTTGAAGCCATGAGCAAACATGAGCATGTTTCCCTCTTCAAGATATGGCTCAATATCCTTCTTATACATATCTGCCTGCTTCTCGTCATTAATGAGAATCATAATAACGTCAGCCTGCTTTGCAGCCTCTGCGGTTGTGAAAACCTCAAAGCCCTGTGCCTCTGCCTTTGCCCAGGATTTGCTGCCCTCATAAAGGCCGATGATAACGTCGCAGCCGGACTCCTTTAAATTAAGTGCGTGAGCATGGCCCTGTGAGCCATAACCGATGATTGCAATTTTCTTGCCTGCAAGGTAATCCAGATTGCAATCCTGCTGATGATAGAGTTTTGCTTCTGCCATTTTTCTTTTCCTCCAAATATAATAAATATTAATTTGTTAGCACAAAAGTGTTAGCATATATTAGTGCTATATATTATATTACTTTAAATTTAATTCGTCAAGGCATTTTTTCGTGTTAAAGCGCTGAATTTTTGCATAAATTTAAGGTTCGTTTTAGTTATCTCTTGTAAAATGAAGCAAATCGTAGTATGATATCAGTATATATATTATTTTCAATAATAAAGGGAAAAGAGGGCTGCGAATGAACACGGCTTCACGGTTAAAATTTTATATTGAAGCGCTGTGCGTTTATAACGTTAAGGATGACGAAATCATCAGCGCCCTGCTGGAGCTTTTGAAGAGCACCGCAAGCGAAGCCGTGCTTGAAAAGCAAAGCCGCTTTTTCAGCCTGGTTTCCNNACCTGCGGGATTATATTTCAAGGCTGATTCTTTCAAACGCCAACCCCTTCACAAGGGCTGCCGCCGCAGGCAGGGAGAGCGAGCTTCCCCCGGCGGTTATCAGCGGCGTTAAAAGCGATCTTGAAAAGCTGGAGGCGATTGCCTCAATCACGCCGGAGGTGATTTTGCAGGCTGCCGGTCAACCAGAGGTTAAGGAAATCCTGCAAGGCCTGCCCGCATGGGAAAACGGCAAGCCCGCTCCCCCGCTGGAGAAAAACTGGGCGCAGCAGCTTGATGCGCTTTGCAATTATCACAGGAAAAACGGATACGGCGATTTTGCGAAATATACTGCCTTTCACTGGCGGAATCAGCGCCTTGTGCCGATTGAGGCAACGGACCCCATCCGCCTTTCCGATTTAAAAAATTATGAGCTTCCAAGAAGCAAGGTTGTTAACAACACGGAAAGCTTCATCAGCGGCCTGCCCTCAAACAACGTTCTCCTTTACGGGGACAGGGGCACGGGCAAAAGCTCAACCGTTCATGCGGTGCTGAATGAATATGCGCCGCAGGGGTTGAGGATGATTGAGCTTGCGAAGAGCGATATAACAGAGCTTCCTCTCATCCGCGAGCGCCTTTCCGAAAGCCCGATGAAATTCATTGTTTTTATTGATGACCTTTGCTTTGATTCACATGAGGATTCCTTCGGCTCGCTTAAAGCGGCGCTGGAGGGCAGCCTTTCCAGCGGCAACGAAAACATAATCATTTATGCCACATCAAACAGGCGCCACTTGATTAAAGAAAGCTTTTCAGACCGCGAGAACGATATTCACCGCAACGACGTTATGCAGGAGCAGCTGAGCCTTTCAGACCGCTTCGGGCTGACGATAACCTTTGTTAACCCCGATAAAAAGGATTATTTGGACATTGTTGAGAAGCTTGCGGCAGACCGCCGGCTTGAGGTGGATTCAGACCGCCTGTGCGCCGCGGCAGAGCGCTGGGCAAACAGCAAGGGCGGGCGCTCACCCAGATGCGCAAAGCAATTTGTTGATTTTGTTGAAAGCGCCGAAAAGGGCGGCAAAAACTGGTAAAATAAAATTAAAACAAATTTAATAAACTTAACCGTTTATTAACCGAAATATTATAATATTTGCAAAAACAGGTTTTAAAATAGTCAATAATGAAAGGAAACCGCTATGAGTAATAAAATTCTTGTTGTTGATGACGACGCCAATATCTGCGAGCTTTTAAAGCTGTATCTTGAAAATGAAGGCTACACCGTTTTCGTTGCTAACGACGGCCAGGCGGCGGTTGACGCCTTTGCCGCAAAGGAGCCGGATTTGGTTTTGCTTGACGTAATGCTGCCGAAAATGGACGGCTGGCAGGTTTGCAGAGAAATCCGCAAAACCTCCTCTGCCCCGATTATTATGCTGACCGCAAAGGGCGAAACCTTTGACAAGGTGCTTGGCCTTGAGCTTGGGGCGGACGATTACGTTACCAAGCCGTTTGACGCCAAGGAGGTTATGGCAAGAATCAAGGCCGTTCTTCGCCGCACGAAGGGCGAGGGCGAAAGCGCTTCCGCAGGCAAAAAGCCCGTTATCTATGACAATCTTGAGATTAACATTGTTAATTATGAGCTTAAGGTTAAGGGCGAGGTTGTTGACACGCCGCCCAAGGAGCTTGAGCTGATTTACCATTTTGCATCAAATCCGAACAGGGTTTACACGCGCGACCAGCTTCTTGACGAGGTTTGGGGATTTGATTATTACGGCGATTCACGCACGGTTGACGTTCACGTTAAGCGCCTGCGCGAAAAGCTTGAAGGCGTTTCAGACAAATGGGCGCTCAAAACCGTTTGGGGCGTTGGCTATAAATTTGAAACCAAGGATTAATCTAAATGGCTGAAAAAACAGAGGCACGGGCGGCAAAGGGCTTTAAGCAGCTTGCAAAGCACCTGCCCGTTAAAGCAAATATTTTCACAAAATATTTTTTGACCTTCGGCGCAATCTTTCTTGCGCTGCTGATTGTGCTTGGCGTTTCTCTTGTTGTTTTGGTTAACAATTACACGGAGGGAGAGCGCACCCAGCTTTTGCGCCAAAACGTTGAATCCATCAAGGGCACGATTGAAAGCACGCTTATTACGCAGGATATGAATTTCAAATATTCAATGGAAAAGGAGCTGCTTTGCGAAACGCTGGCAACCGTTTC
This sequence comes from Ruminococcaceae bacterium UBA1438, assembly GCA_002329285.1. Lineage (GTDB taxonomy): Bacteria > Bacillota > Clostridia > Oscillospirales > Acutalibacteraceae > Eubacterium_R. The sequence continues at coordinate 4,976 of DCTO01000077.1, read as the reverse complement.
CGAATCCATTGAGGCGGACGTTTTTGTTTGCGACACCGAGGGCAGCATCATCCTTTGCAAGGAGAGAGCCGGCGCAATGCCGATTTACGGCTATTTCACCCCCTGTGAGGAGCATGACAATGTTGTTATTGACAGCAAAATTATCTCCGCCGTTTATCAGGAGGGCGAGCTTGTTAATAAAGTTTATGTTGACGGGGAGCAGAGCTTCATCGTTGGCATGCCGATTTATTCGGACGGCAGGATTATAGGCACGGTTTTCGCCTTTTCCGAAACGGGAATCCAGGGGCTTTCGCTTGCGGTTTTCAGAATATTTATCATATCCGCATTTTTCTGCCTGATTCTTGCTTTCATTTGTTTATACTATCTCACAAGAAAGATGATCACCCCCTTGCAGCAGATGAGCAAAGCGGCAAAGCAATTTGCCGTTGGCGATTTTTCTTACCGCGTTAAGGTTTCGGGCGATGATGAGCTTGCCGATTTGGGCAGAGCGTTTAACGACATGGCGGACGCGCTGGACGTGCTTGAAAGCAGCAGGCGCAGCTTTGTTTCAAACGTTTCTCACGAGCTGAAAACGCCGATGACCTCCATTTCCGGCTTTATTGACGGAATTCTTGACGGCACCGTTGCCAAGGACAAGCAGGAATATTACCTTTCCATCGTCAGCGCGGAAATCAAAAGGCTTTCAAGGCTTGTTGTTTCCATGCTGAACATGAGCAAAATTGAAAGCGGAGACTTTGAAATGAAGCCCCGCAATTATGATATAGCAGACCAGGTTATCCACATTCTTTTAACCTTTGAGCAAAAGATTGAGGAAAAGCAGATTGATATCCGCGGGCTTGAAAGCTTTGAGCCAACATATATTGTTGCAGACCCGGATATGATTTACCAGGCTATTTACAATCTGATTGATAACGCCGTTAAATTCACAAATCAGGGCGGTTACATTGAATTCACCCTGACGGATAATGATTCACGCATTGAGCTTAAAATCAAGAACAGCGGCACGGGAATCAAGCAGGAGGAGCTTTCAAGAGTGTTTGAACGCTTCTATAAGGTTGACAAGAGCCGCAGCCTTGATGCAAAGGGCGCAGGGCTTGGCTTATATCTGGTTAAGCTTATGATTGAAATGCATGCAGGCAGAGTTGCCGCAAAGAGCGAAAGCGAGGATACTGCAGAATTCTCCTTCACCCTTCCGAAGCAATATTCGCCTGTTCACAAATCTGCAAAATAAATGCAGAACATAATATATCGGCAAGAGCAACTCCCTTGCCGGAAAAAGGAGAACAGACTATGGATAATGAAAATGATATCTTCAGCAAACTGATGGCTGAAACTGAGGCAGATGAACCAAAACCCGAACAGGAAGCACCGGCTGACTCTGCGCCTGCTTTAGCAAGCGAGCCGATTTCTGCACCTGCAACCGAGCCTGCTCCGGCACCGGCTCCTACACCTACACCGGCCCCTACGCCTGCACCGGCTCCTGCACCCGCACCCGCGCCGGTTCAAAATGCAGGTTACGGCAATTATTCTTATTATCAGCCGCAGGGCGCAACGCCGGCTCCTGCCGTTCCGGCTGAATTTAATCAGGGCCCGGTTCCATTGACGGACGAGCCTCCGAAAAAGAAGAAAAAAGGCAAAAACGCGCTGATTGTGACTATTGCAATTCTGTGCTGCGCTGCTTTGGCGGTACTGGGAATTTACAGCTCCTTAAACGGCAACACTGACAGCGACAAGGAATCATCATCCACTGAAGAAACCACAACAAGCGAAGACGCCCAGGTTGAAACCGAAAAGCAGGCAGAGGTTGCCACCACGGATGAGGAGGGCAATTACACCGTTGCCGGCGTTGCCGAAAACTGCATTGATTCCTGCGTTGGCATCACGGTTTATTCAAAGGCTTCCGATTACAGCAGCTTTTATAACTTTGGCTACGGCTCTGATTCAAATAATTCAGAGGAAACCGTTTCAGGCTACGGCTCCGGCATTTTCATGATGGAAAGCAACGGCAAAACATACGTTATCACCTGCGCCCACGTTATCAGCGACGGCACAAGCTTTGTTGTTACCACCAATGACGGCAAGGAATACAATGCGCATATGGTTGGATATGACAGCCAAACCGATATCGGCGTGCTTTCCATTAACGAAACAGGCTTCAGAATTGCGGAATTTGCAGATTCTTCTTCCACCGTTGTCGGCGAGCAGGTTGTTGCAATCGGCTGCCCCGGCGGACTGGACTTTATGAACAGCGTTTCAAGCGGTTACGTTTCCGCGCTGGACAGGCCGATTTCCTCCACAATCGGTTACAAAAACGAATGCATCCAGACAGATACGGCAATTAACCCCGGCAACAGCGGCGGCGCGCTTTTCAATATGCAGGGCCAGGTTATCGGCGTTAATTCATCAAAAATTGCCGCAACGGAATATGAGGGCATCGGCTTTGCCGTTCCGAGCAGCACCGCAATCTCAACTGCAAACAGCATTATTCGCGTTGGTTACGTTGAGGGCAGAGCAAAAATCGGCATCACTTACACCAACATCGGCAATTATTCCAACTCCTCCGCAATCATTGATGCGCTTGGCAGGCTTGGATATGACGATGCGCAGGGCACAATGGTTATCAACGAAATCACCGCTGGATCAGACCTTGCAGGCAAGGATGTTCAGCAATACGATATGATTGTTGCGGTTAACGGGCAAACGCTTACCAGCACGGACGTTATGACTGCCGTGCTTGCGGACAGCACTCCCGGAGACACCGTTAAGCTCACCATCGCAAGAATCACCAACAATCAGATTGACACCTTTGAAGTTGACTGCAAGCTGATTGAAGCAAGAGGATAATATAAACAAGAAAAAGACCATTCCGGCGGAATGGTCTTTTTTTAGTGGTCAGTGGCCGGTGGCCGGTTACAGCTCTGCGATTAATTCAACCTCGCAAAGCACTGCCTTTGGCAAGGCCTTAACCGCAACGCAGGAGCGCGCGGGTTTTGCGGTGAAATATCTGCCGTAAACCTCGTTAAAGGCGGCAAAATCATTGATATCCGCAAGGAAGCAAACGGTTTTAACGGTTTTATCAAGGCTTGTGCCTGCCGCTTCACAAACCGCCTTAAGGTTTTTGCAAACCTGCTCTGCCTGCTCCTCAATCGTTTCTGCCTCAACGGCGTTTGTTGCGGGGTTTATTGCAATCTGGCCGCTTGTGAAAAGAAAGCCGTTTGCCTTAACCGCCTGGCTGTAAGGGCCGATTGCATTCGGCGCATTGTTTGTTGATACATATTCCATAATGATTTCTCCTTTAATCTATTACCTCAAAGCCTGCAGCCTTAAGCGCCTGCTTGATTGAAACGATGTGGGCATAATCCCTGGTTTCAACGGATATGCGCAGATAGCAATCCGTGATATTCATATCAAGATCAGTGCTGTCATAATTAATGCTGGTTACGTTTGCGCCGGTTTCGGAAATTATCTTTGAAACGGCGGTGAGCTGGCCGGGCTTATCTGAAAGCGCTATTGTGATATTAGCCGTTCTGCCGCTCATTTTGAGTCCGCGCTCAATAACGCGGGAAAGAATCGTAACATCAATATTGCCGCCGGAAACGAGGCAGCAAACGTTTTTGCCCTCAATATCCGGAATTTTGCCCGCAAGCACTGCCGCAACGGGAACTGCGCCCGCGCCCTCTGCAATCAGCTTTTGCTGCTCCAGCAGGGTTAAAATGCCAAGCGCGATTTCATCATCGGAAACGGTTACGATGCCGTCAACATAATCTCGCACAAGCTCATAAGTGAGGGTGCCGGGGGTTTTAACCGCAATGCCATCCGCAATGGTCTGCACGCCGGAGAGCGTTTCAATTTCGCCATCCTCAATGGATTTCTGCATGCTGGGCGCGCCTGCTGCCTGAACGCCGTAAACCCTGCAATTCGGGTTAATCTGCTTAATTGTGTAAGCCACGCCGGCAATTAATCCGCCGCCGCCGATTGGCACAACAACTGCATCCGCATTTGGCAGCTGATCCATAATTTCAAGGCCGATTGTGCCCTGCCCCGCGATAACATCGGGATCATCAAAGGGATGAATAAAGCTGTAGCCATGCTCGTCGCGAAGCTCGATTGCTTTATTATAAGCGTCATCATAAACGCCCTTAACCATGCAAATCTCTGCGCCGAAGCGCTTTGTTGCCTCCACCTTTGAAATGGGCGCGCCATCAGGCAGGCAGATAATGCTTTTTATTCCGCTTTTTGATGCGGCAAGCGCAACGCCCTGGGCGTGGTTTCCCGCAGAGCATGCGATAACACCCCTTGCCTTCTCTTCATCAGAGAGGCGGCTGATTTTGAAATAAGCGCCCCTGACCTTGAAGGAGCCCGTTACCTGCAGATTCTCTGTTTTAAGATAAATATTCGCATCCTTGCGCAGATTCGGCGCAAGAATCATATCGGTTTCCCTGCAAACCTCCTTTAAAACGCGGGAGGCAGTGTAAACCCTGTCCAATGTTAGCATAAAATCGCCTTCTTTAATATAATGTAAAAGATATTCTAATACTTAAAAACCCGTTTGTCAAATATTAAAGTATCAAAAAAGAAGCCAAGTTTCCTCGGCTTCTTCGTTAATAGTTCAGATTTTACTCTGCATCATATGTCTTTTTTGCTTCTTCCCAGCCTGCTTTAATGCTCTTTGCGCTCTTTGCAAGGAAATCCTTGAAATCCTCTGCAGCGTTTGCAGCGGAGCCCTGAAGCTTTGTTGCAGCCTCCTGAAGCGCCTCTCTTGCAGCATTAAGCTTTGCCTCAATCTCTTCTTTGCTTGCCTCAGCATCTGCCTTCTTTGCAGCGTTTTCAGCGATAGCAGCCTGTGCAGCAGCAAGGCGGGCAATCGGAACGCGGAAAGGCGAGCAGGAAACGTAATCCAGACCAATCTTGTGGCAGAACTCAACGGAGCTCGGGTCGCCGCCGTGCTCGCCGCAGATGCCCAGCTTGATGTCCGG
>DCTO01000042.1:2420-3158 GCA_002329285.1 Ruminococcaceae bacterium UBA1438 | reverse complement strand
ACAAATTCCTTGTCAATATCCTCCATGCAATGAGAAGCAAGCCAGGCATCATCGCTCTTATTCAGATAGCGTGCAGGGATGATAACGTCCGTGTCAACATTATCGCCGAACTTATGAACAAAGCCTTTTGCATTCATTTTGCACACCTCCTATATTTCTTCAGGGTTTGCAATATAACCCTTGATTGCAGAAGCAGCGGCAACAGCGGGAGAAGCAAGATAAATCTCGGACTCTGTGTGCCCCATTCTGCCGACGAAGTTTCTGTTTGAGGTTGAAACTGCTTTCTCCCCCTTGGCAAGAATGCCCATATGGCCGCCAAGGCAGGGGCCGCAGGTTGGGGTTGAAACGATTGCGCCGGCCTCAACGAAGATTTCCGCAAGGCCTTCCTTAATACAATCAAGATAAATCTGCTGGGTTGCGGGGATAACGATAACGCGCACGCCCTTTGCAACCTTTTTGCCTTTAAGAATTTCGGCAGCCTCGCGCATATCCTGCATTCTGCCGTTTGTGCAGGAGCCGATAACAACCTGGTCGATCTTAATTTCGCCGATTTCGTCGATGGTTTTTGTGTTTTCGGGGAGATGTGGGAATGCAACAGTCGGGCGAAGGGTGCTTAAATCAATTTCAATCACGCTGTCATACTCTGCATCCGCATCAGCCTCAAACACCTTATATTCACGCTGTGAGCGGCCATTAACATAATCAAGAGTTACCTCATCAACCGGGAAAATGCCGTTT
>DCTO01000042.1:0-2368 GCA_002329285.1 Ruminococcaceae bacterium UBA1438 | reverse complement strand
ATAGAGAGCGCCGTCAACGCCGATTTCACCGATGAGATGAAGCACGACATCCTTGCCGCTAACGTATTTATTCTTCTTGCCCGTAACAATAACCTTGATGGCTGACGGAACCTTGAACCAAGCCATGCCCGTTGCCATACCTGCAGCCATATCGGTTGAGCCGACGCCTGTTGAAAAAGCGCCGAGCGCGCCGTAAGTGCAGGTGTGGCTGTCTGCGCCGATAATACAGTCGCCGCAGGTTACAATACCCTGCTCCGGAAGCAGCGCATGCTCAATGCCCATATTGCCGACATCGTAATAATGCAAAATATCGTTTTTCTTTGCAAATTCACGCACCTGCTTGCAGTTCTGAGCGGACTGAATATCCTTATTCGGTGTAAAGTGGTCCATAACAAGGGAAATTCTTGTTTTATCAAACACCTTATCGATGCCGAATTTATTCATTTCATTGATTGCAACCGGTGAGGTTACATCATTTCCCAGCACCATATCAAGCTTTGCATTGATAAGCTGCCCTGCAACAACACTTTTAAGCCCTGCATGAGATGCAAGGATTTTTTGTGTCATAGTCATACCCATAGATCAATACCTCTGATTATTAATTAACATCATCAGTAAAAGAGCCTGCGCCTCTTTCAAGCGAAGTGATACCTGTACGCGCAAGTTCAACAATACCGAAATCATTTTCAATGTAATTCACAAATTCATCAATGGTTTCGCTTGTGCCGGTAAATTCAAGCGTTATAGTGTCAAGCGAAACATCAAGAACGCGGGCGCCGTATTTAACATTAAAGGCAAGTATTGCATTTTTCTTTTCAACGCCTTTTGCCTGAACCTTTATTAAAAGAAGCTCTGAAGAAACTGCGCTATCGTCATTAAGCTGAGAAACCTTTTTAACAATTTCAAGCTTAATAAGCTGACGCTTAATCTGGCGGAAGTTTTCAGGCTCTGTGTAAAGCTCAATAGTCATTCTTGAAAAAAGAGGATTTTCCGTTTCACTTACCGTAAGCGAAGAAATGTTATAGCCTCTTCTTGAAAAAAGGCTTGCAACACGCTGAAGCACGCCGCTAACATTATCAACAAGCACTGATAAAACTAATTTTTCTTTCACAGCTTTTCCTCCTTAAATTTTTTCAATGGTATCCGCTGCGGAGCCGCCCGGAGGAATCATTGGCAATACATTTGAATCCGGACTAATTCTGCAATCAATAAGAACAGGGCCGTTAAAGCTGAGCGCCTCATCAACAACGGATGCGATTTCATCGTTATTTGAAATTCTCATACCCTTGACGCCGAAGGCTTCTGCAACCTTAACAAAATCTGTTTTTCTGTGAGGGTCTGTGTCCGCAAAGCGGTTGCCATAGAGAAGCTTCTGCCATTGGCGAACCATACCGAGCACAGCATTATTCATAACGAAAACCTTAACGGGAACATTATATGAAGCTATTGTTGCAAGCTCCGAAAGATTCATATGAAAGCCGCCGTCGCCCGCGAACATAACAACTGTCTTATCAGGACAGCCAATCTGACCGCCTATTGAAGCGCCCATCGAATAGCCCATTGTTCCGAGACCGCCGGAAGTAAGCAGAGTTCTCGGCTGCTTAAACTTATAGAACTGTGCCGCCCAGAGCTGATGCTGGCCAACATCGGTTACAACTATTGTATCATCAGCAGTTTTGCTGTCTATATATTCAATAAGAGTCTGCGGGTTAACATAATCGCCAATCTGGTTCTGAACAAAAGGCTTCTTTGCTTTTTCAAGTTCATTCTTCCACTCGTTGTGATCAGCCTGATCAAGACGTGAAACCAGCATCGGAAGAACCTCGCTTAAATCGCCTTTAATATGATAATTTGAATTTACATTCTTATCCATTTCAGCGGGGTCAATATCAATATGAACAATTTCCGCATTAGGTGCAAACTTTGCTCTGTTACCGGCAACGCGGTCTGAAAACCGTGCGCCGCAGGTAACAAGAACATCGCAATCATGCGCTGCTTTATTACACTCAAATCTGCCATGCATACCGATTAAGCCAAGATGAAGCGGATGCCCGTTTGGAAATGCACCGAGGCCCATAAGAGTTGAGGCAACAGGAGCGTCAAGCTTTTCCGCAAACTTAACCAAATCATCGCCAACATCGGAAAGAATTGCGCCGCCGCCAACATAAATAAGCGGCTTTTTTGCATTTTTAAGCACCTCGAGAGCTCTGTCAACGCAATCCTGCGACGGCTTAACAGGCTCGTCGGGAAGCTGCTTCGGCTCAGGAGTATACTCATATTTTGCCGCAGTAATATCCTTTGGAATATCAATAAGAACAGGGCCTTTTCTGCCGCTTGTTGCAATTTTAAATGCACGGCGAATAGTAGT
>DCTO01000041.1 GCA_002329285.1 Ruminococcaceae bacterium UBA1438 | reverse complement strand
CTGCACAATCTGGGGCAGTTCAGTAAAAACCACTCCTTGCCTTTTTAAACAGTTTTGCCTTCCCCTACATGGAGAAGGCAATTTTAATAAAGCTTAAATATAAAAATTATCAGCCCATAAATAAAACTCGTTGCCGTGCCGTAAACTATAACCGGCCCTGCGATGGTGAACATCTGCGCGGCGGTGCCGAGCACCATTCCCTCATGCTTGAATTCAAGAGCGGGGGACACAACCGCGTTTGCAAAGCCTGTGATGGGCACGATTGTGCCGGCGCCTGCATGGCGGGCAATTTTGTCAAACACGCCGATTCCCGTCAGTATCGCGGTCAGCACGATAAGGGTGCAAAGCGTTGCCGCCTTGTATTCATCCTCGTTCATGCCGAGCGCCTCGTAAATAAACCAGAGCCCCTGCCCAAGCGCGCAGATTGCTCCGCCGAAAAGGAATGCCTTGATGCAGTTGAGAATCGTCGGCGAATTTGGGCTGGCCTTATCTGTCATTTTGCTGTATTCATCTTTGCTTATGCTCATATTAAAAATCCTTTCTTTTAATGGTTGTAATTATTGTTTAACAATTTTAAAACATTATTCATTTTGCTTGACAAATTTTATCAGCCTTTGTAATATTGAAATATACGTTTGTTAAAGGCTTTCTCAAAAGGGAGGTTTTGTTGTGCATCTTGTTGATGTAAGAAATGTTTATAAGATTTATAACCCGGGTGAAAACCAGGTTAATGCCCTTGATGGCGTTTCGCTCACAATTGATGAGGGCGAATTTGTTGCCATCATAGGCCAGTCAGGCTCAGGAAAATCAACTCTGATGAATATGCTTGGCCTGCTTGATACGCCAACAACCGGCGATTATTTCATTAACGGCAGATTGGTTGATGATTTAACAGATGATGAGATGAGCGAAATCCGCAACAAGCAGATAGGCTTTATCTTTCAGGGTTTTAATCTCATCGCCTCTCTTGATGCACTTGAAAATGTTGAGCTTCCCTTGGTTTACAGAGGAGTAAGCAGAAGCGAAAGGCAAAAGCTTTCCAAGGCGGCGCTTGAAAAGGTTGGCCTCGGAGATCGTATGCATCATCTGCCNNTTCGGGCGGCCAGCAGCAGCGCGTTGCGGTTGCAAGGGCAATTGCCGCGGCGCCACCCGTTATTCTTGCCGATGAGCCAACGGGTAATCTGGACACCCGTTCAACCAAGGACGTTATGAACATCCTGCACAATCTTAAGGATGAGGGAAGAACGGTTATTGTCATCACCCATGATAACGAGATTGCAGAGCAGGCTGAAAGGGTTATCAGAATCCGCGACGGCAAGGTGGTTGAGGATTATATCAACCCCGGCTTTGAGGAAAAATACGGCAGGGCTGCAAAATATGATAACAAAAAGCCCATTGATGAGGGTTGATTTAATAATGAATATTTCGCCTGCTTTGGCAAAAACTAAAGCAGGTGATTTTTTATGTTTTTAATGTTAGTTAAGGCGTTTCTTGTGGGCGGAATAATCTGCGTTATCGGCCAGCTTCTGATTGATTTAACAAAGATGACTCCTGCAAGAATTCTGGTCATTTTCGTTTGTCTCGGTGTCGTGCTCGGCGGGCTGGGGGTTTATGATTATCTGATTGATTTCGCGGGCGCAGGTGCGGCAATTCCGCTAACGGGCTTTGGCTATGCGCTTGCAAAGGGCGTTCGTGAGGCAATTGCAGAGCAGGGNNACGGGCGGCTTAACCGCCTGTGCCGGCGGAGTTACTGCCGCAATTCTTTCCGGGCTTGCGGTTTCAATGATTGCGCGCCCCAAGGATAAATAAACTTTTTCTAAACTTCTGAATTCGACTTAAACTTACTGTTGAATTTCACCTCCCGATATGTTAAAATATTTTTTGTAATTGATATTCACGGAGGTTTTGGTTATGGCGGCAATGACTTATGAAAAAATTGTTGAAACAGTGAGAAAAAGATTTGCAAATGTTGATGTCAGCAAGGTGCCCGGCACGGTTGCTTATCAGTTCAACATCGTTGGCAAGGTTGAAGGCATTTTTTATGTTGAAATCAAGGATGGCCAGCTTCACGTTGAGCCTTATGATTATAAGGACAGAAATGCAATCATCACAATGAACGGCACAAATTTAATCAAGCTCATTAACGGTAAGCTTGATCCGGTGCTTGCTTTCACAACCGGCAAGCTTAAGGTTGACGGCGATCTCGGCGCAGCGCTGGAGCTTATCAAATATCTTAAATAATCTAAATAATTTACCACTGCAGGCTGCTTTCTGCGGTGGTTTTTTTCTGTAAAAATACTTGACATTTGCGGAGGTCTGTGATATATTGTCAATGGTTAGCAAAGGCTAACTTTTTTTGTGAGAGTTAAGTTAGCCAAAACTAACCATATTTTAGAGGTATAAGTTAGTTAAAACTAAGAAAAATGTGGTTTCGGTTTTCGAGGGGAGGATGTGCTATGATTCCGATTAGCGTTCTTGGTGACGGAAATGAGGGCATCATAAAAAAAATCGGCGGCAAGCCGGAGGTTAAAAAGCATCTTGAAAACCTGGGTTTTATCGTTGGCGATCAAATCACGGTGATAACGGAGCAAAACGGCAACATCATCGTTAAGGTTAAAGAGGCAAGAATTGCCATCAGCAAGGAAATGGCAAGCAAAATATATGTTTAACCGTAAATAATTATATTATAAA
>DCTO01000092.1 GCA_002329285.1 Ruminococcaceae bacterium UBA1438 | reverse complement strand
TCCATTTTTTACGGACTTGTTCAGTTCAGACTTACGCTTTTTGCAACTTAACGGTGATAATATATCACTTAATAAATCAAAAGTTCAAATGTTTTTTAGCCCTCATAGCTGAAAATGCATGCGCTTCCCGTGCCGAAATATTTTTCAACAATCGGTGTTAAGGTGTCCGCATTGCCGTAATCGAGGGAAAGCATTTCCTTAACAGCCTCGTTAAAGGAGCCGTCAATCCAGCTGGTTTTTGCAAATGCAAAGCCGTATGTGTCAGAAGCAAGGGCGCCGTTAAGCGCGGTGTAAGCCTCCTTGCCGGCAAGGGCGTTAAAGCTGATGCTGTCTGTAACAACGATTTCAGCATCGCCTGCGGAAAGCGCCTCAATAGCGGCGTCAAGCCCTTCGCAAAGGGTTGTTTCCTCAAGTCTTTCAAAAATTGCAGCGTTGCTTTGCAAAGCGTTAAACGCAGCTTCTGATGAAATTGCGGCTTTTGCCTTGTCAATATCATTAAAGGTTTTAATCTGGCTGTCGGCAGGAACGATAACGATGTAATCGTTCTGAATGATGTCTGCGCTCCAGTTGTAATCCTCGTTTGCCGTGCCGATGTTTTTCTTCATTCCGCCAACCATAAGGTTAGATGTGTATGTTTTGCCGTCAGCGTCGGTGTAAGCTGCATCCTCGCCAAGCTTAAAGCCCTCTTCAACCTGAACGAATTCATAATTCTTGTAATCGCCCTTGAAGGAATCAAAGGTGTTTTCAATAAGCTCCGCCTCAAAGCCGGTCATCTTGCCGTCCTCGCCCTTATAAAGGAAGGGCGCATTTTCCTCCGTGTAAACAATAATCATTGTTTTATCGGTGATTTCTGATGTTTCTGTTTCAGATTTGCAGCCCGCAAAAAGCGCGCCAACAAAAAGAACGCAAAGCAAAACAGCTAAAATTTTCTTAAAAGATTTCAAAGTAAATCCCCCTTAAGAGATATTTTTTAACAATGTAATTTTAAATCATTATCGGCTTAAAGTCAATAATAATGCTTAATTTAATACCCCAGCTCTTCGTTAACGATAATAACCTTAATTCTCTCCTTGTGCCTCTGCTGCGCGCTGACAACGTAATTGCAGCAGATTCGCTGCTCGCTGCGGCATCCGTCGCACATTTCGGGCGCATCCTTTTTAAGACTGATGCATTCGCCGGTAACGGCGCAGGGGGTTTTGCAGCTCAAGCGCTTTGTGTTCGGCGGCGCGGCACAGGCTTTAACGCGCCTGATTGCCTCGTCAATATTTGCAACGATTTTATTTTTGCCAACAACCATAATAACCTGTTTCGGCCCGTAAACAATGCAGGCAACGCGGTTTGAATTTCCGTCAACGTTATAAAGCTCGCCGTTTTCGGTAACGGCGTTTGATGAGCAGAAAAAGGCGTCGCTGGCAAAGGCTTTGATATATGCCGCCCGAACAGCCTCTCCTTCATATTTGCGGCGGTCAACAAAATCATAATATCCGCTTTCAAGCAGCGCCATAACGCCCGTTTCCTTAAGGCTTTCGCTGCCGCCGTTTGCAACAGTGCTGCCCTGCGGCACGAGCTCCTTAATCAGGGGAACAATCTCATCAACGGTTTCGCAGTAATATGCGCCGATGTTGTTTTTCTTTAATGCTGCAATTGTTTTTTCAATTCTTGCTTCCATAGTGCTCTCCTTATTCTGACCAAAATTTGCGGTCCAGGCTTCTGTATTGAATTGCCTGTGAAATGTGTGCGGTTTCAATGCCCTCGCTGCCCTCTAAATCGGCAATGGTGCGCGCGATTCTCAGAAGCTTGTCATAAGCTCTTGCGGAAAGCCCCAGCTTTTCAAAGCTTGCCTTCAGCAGGGCGGATGCCTCGTCTGAAAGAATGCAGTAATCCTTCGTCATCTTCGGGGTCATTTTTGCGTTGCAGGTTATGCCCGTGCCCTCAAAGCGCTTGCGCTGGATTTCCCTTGCGCGGTTAACCCTTTTGCGGATTTCGGCGGAGGGCTCCTCCTGCGCTTTTGATGCCAGCTCGTCATATTCAACGGGCTCAACCTCAACGTGAATGTCAATTCGGTCCAAAATCGGGCCGCTGATTTTATCACGATAGCGCTTTTTTGCCGCCTCGGTGCAGGTGCATTCCCGCGTGGGATGCCCGAAAAAGCCGCAGGGGCAGGGATTCATCGCCGCAACAAGCATGATGTTTGAGGGATAGGAAACCGTGCCGCTGCTTCTCACAATTGTGATTTGCCCGTCCTCAATCGGCTGGCGCAGGGATTCCTTTGCTCTCCTGTCAAATTCCGGAAATTCATCCATAAACATAACGCCATTGTGCGCCAGGCTGATTTCGCCGGGGCGGGGGATTTGGCCTCCGCCGGCAAGACCCTGGGCGGAAACCGTGTGGTGCGGGTGCCTGAAGGGGCGGCGCGTTATCAGCTGCACATTTTCCGGCAGCTCGCCCGCAATGGAATAAAGCTTGGTGGTTTCAAGCTGCTCCTCAAAGCTCATCTCCGGCAAAATGGATGGAATGCGCTTTGCCAGCATTGATTTTCCCGTTCCCGGCGGGCCGATCATCAGGCAGTTATGCCCGCCTGCGGCGGCAATTTCAAGCGCGCGTTTTGCAAAGCCCTGGCCCTTAACATCGGCAAAATCCAAAAGCTCATCCGCCGTGTTAAGCTCGCTGATACTTGCAAAGCAGGGCTCAAGCAGCTCCTCGCCGCAAAGATGCTTAATAATCTGATTTATATGAGCTGCGGGGAAAATGTCAATCCCGTCAACAACGCTTGCCTCCGCCTTGTTTTCAGCGGGAACAAAAACTGCGCCTATGCCTTCCTCCCTTGCCTTGAGCACCATAGGCAAAACGCCGGTGCAGCGCCGGATTTCACCGTCAAGCGAAAGCTCGCCGATAAAGGCAAAATCATCTGTGGATGCCTTAATTTGCCCTGTTGCTTTAAGCAGGGCGATTAAAATGGGAAGGTCGTAAATCGCGCCCTCCTTTTTTATGTCCGCAGGCGCGATGTTAACTGTTATGTGTGAAACGGGGAATTCATAATGGCAGTTTTTAATGCTTGCCCTAACCCTTTCGCGGCTTTCTTTAACCGCTGTGTCCGGCAGGCCGACTATGTCAAACCTGGGAAGCCCCCTTGTAATATCCGCCTCAACAACAACGGAATATGAATCCATCCCGAAAACGCCGAGGCTCTTAACCTTTGCAAACATTCAATTCACACAGCCTTTCTGCTTGAACTGATTATCAAACACATTTTTATATTTTTTATTATACTAAATTATCCGGATATTGACAACGCTTTTTTATAGGTTTAAAATAGAAACATAAATATTTTAAGAGGTGTTAGTTTTATGGATATTAATGTGCTTTATAACGAATGGCTTGAAAAAGCAACGGCAGATCCGGATTTAACGGCAGAGCTTCGCTCAATTGAGGGCAAGGAGGAGGAAATCCTTGATCGTTTTTACAGAAGCCTTGAATTCGGCACGGCCGGCTTGCGCGGAGTTATCGGCGCCGGCACAAACAGAATGAATATTTACACCGTTTGCCGCGCAACCCAGGGGCTTGCTGATTTTCTTAACAAGCATTTTGAAAATCCCTCCTGCGTTATTGGCTATGATTCAAGAATAAAAAGCGATTATTTCTCAAAGGAGGCGGCCAAAACTCTTGCCGCAAACGGCGTTAAGGTTTATCTTTATGATGAGCTTGAGCCCACTCCCTGCATTTCCTATGCAATCAGAAAATTCAAAACCTCAAGCGGAATTATTCTCACCGCTTCTCATAATCCGGCAAAATATAACGGCTATAAATGCTATGATTTTAACGGCTATCAGATGACTGATGAGGAGGCCGCTGAAACCTATGAATTTATTCAGCAGGTTGATTATTTCACGGGCATTAAAACAATGGATTTTGATGCGGCGATTGCAAGCGGAATGATTGAATTTATCGGCGAGGAAACCATAGAGGCGTTCCTTGATGAGGTTCAGAAGCAGTGCATTAACCCTGAGGCTTGCGCTGCCGCAAATCTCAAGGTTATTTACACCCCGCTCAACGGCACCGGCAATAAGCCTGTCAGAAAGATTTTGGAGAGAATCGGCATCAAGCAGGTTTTTGTTGTTCCGGAGCAGGAAAATCCAGATGGCAATTTCCCAACCTGCCCTTATCCTAACCCGGAGATTAAGCAGGCATTTGAATATGCGCTCAAAATGTGCGATGAGGTTAAGCCCGATATCCTGCTTGCAACAGACCCCGATTGTGACCGCGTTGGTATTGCAGTTCCCGATCACAACGGCGAATATGTGCTTATGAGCGGCAATGAGGTTGGCGCAATGCTTCTCAATTATCTGCTCTCACAGAAGAAGGCAAAGGGCATTCTTTCAAACACTGCCGTTGCAGTTAAATCCTTTGTTTCAACTGATCTTGCAGAGGAGATTGCAAAAAAATATAACTGTGATTTCAAGAATTTGCTCACAGGCTTTAAGTATATCGGCGAGCTTATCACAAAGCTTGAGGCGCAGGGCAGGGCAGATGATTTCGTTATGGGCTTTGAGGAAAGCTACGGTTATCTTGCCGGCACTCATGCAAGAGATAAGGATGCCGTTGTCGGCTCAATGCTTATTTGCGAAATGGCAGCGTTCTATAAGAACGAGGGCAAAATGCTTGTTGATGTTATGGAGGAGCTTTATAAGGAATTCGGCTATTATTGCAACACCGTTAAAAGCTATGAATTTGAGGGCGCAGCAGGCATGGAAAAAATGGCCGGCATTATGGAGAGCCTCCGCCAAAATCCGCCAAAGGCGTTTGCAGGCATGGATGTAATCTATGTCGGCGATTATAAAACAAGCGTTGCAAAGGATCTGATCAGCGGCGCTGAAAGCAAAATTGAGCTTCCGAAATCAAACGTTTTGGCATATAAAATGGCAGGCGGAAACGGAGTTATCATCCGCCCAAGCGGCACGGAGCCAAAGATTAAGGCATACATAACCGCAATCGGCGAAAGCAGAGAGGCAGCCGCGGCGCTTGCCGAAAAGCTTGTTGCGGATGCAGGCAAGGTTATGGAATAAAAGGGGAGCTTTATGTATAACAGAAATTGGGTTAAAATCGTGGCAATAATTCTTGCTGCGCTGATGGCTGTCAGCGGCCTCGGCGTCGGAATATTTGCCCTTGTTCAGTAAACTAAAAAACAACAAATCTCTCTGGTGAAACATCCCAGGGAGATTTATATTTTGCTTACAGCTAAAACCGCACAGCAAATATTCAATTTTCAGAAAGCGGCAAACTATGAAAAAGGCTATTATATTATTAATTTCGCTTCTTATTGTTGTTAACTCAGCGCCTGCCCTTAATGTGCTTGCGTATGATGGCGAAGAGGATTTCGGGGGCGAAAACTATTCGCCTGTTCAGGAAAACAAAATGGGCGATTATTCCGTAGCAGGCTATGCTGCCCCCTATGGCTTTGGAATTCCCGAAGAATTAAATCTTGTAGCGGGCGAAGAAGCTCTTCTGCCTGATGAAAATTTGCCCGAAGGCATTCAGCTTACCTTCGGAAGCGATAATCCTTCGGTTGTGTGCGTTAATTCAAACGGCGTGGTAAAAGCGTTATCAGCAGGGGAAGCAACGATTATTTGCCAATGCTCAACGGGCGATCAGCTATCGTGTTTTGTTACGGTTGCGCCCGAGGAGCTTGAAAGCCTTTCGTTTGATAAGAGCTCGGCAACGCTGATTGTTAATCAGACGCTCAGCCTTGAGCTTAAGCCCTCGCCTTCAAGGGCGGTATATTCGGGCGAATATTCAAGCGATAATAACTCTGTTGCAACCGTAGATAAAAACGGAAGAATAACCGCCGTAAAAAAAGGAACGGCAAATATCAGCTTCATTGCCGAAAACGGAGTTTCTGCAAAATGCAAGGTTACGGTTAATAACACAAGCAAATCATTGTCGCTTGCGAGCTCGTCTGCAACGCTGACATATGACAGCTCAATAAAGAAAGGTACAACCTGCCGCGTTAAGATTAATCAAAGCGCAAGCTCGTTTTATGGTATTAGCTATTCTTCTTCAAACACAAAGGTTGCAACCGTTTCTTCAAACGGAACGGTTCAGCCCTGCTCAGCGGGAACGGCGAAGATATATGTTAATGCAGACGGCGCAACGGCAACCTTTACCGTAACCGTAATTGCAACAAATAATAAGGATAAAAGTCTGAATGAAGTTGCAAACAGAGCTGCGCTGAATTATTCAAGCACAACCCGCTATGTTTACGGAAAAACCGTTCAGGACAGGGAACTTGAAGCTTATATCATTAAAGGCAGCAACAGCCGCAGCGATAAAATCCTTTTCGCTGATTTTGCCTGCCACGGCTTTGAGGATAGCTATTATCGTGACGGGCAGGTGCTTGTGGCGCTCGGGAATACTCTTGTGGAATACTATGCAAAAAATCCGAAATATCTTGGCGATTATACTTTGGTTGTCGTTCCTTGCGCAAATCCTGACGGAACTATTGCGGGCGAAAATAACGACAGGGCAAATTCAAACGCTTTCGGAAGATGTACTGCAGACCATATTGATATAAATCGTGATTTCGGCAAATTTGCCGGAGTAGAAAGCATTGCGCTGCGCAATCTTCTCGGCAGATATAATCCTGATGTTTATCTTAATTTTCACGGCTGGCCGAACACCTCAATCGGAACGGATTGGCTTGCCTCTCTTTCGTCTAAGACGCTCGGATTAAGCGGCGTCCAGAAAAACCAGTTTGCAACAGGCTTTATTATTTCCTTTGTTAAAAATACATATGGCGCGGCATCCTGCCTCGTTGAATATAAAACGCCTGATTCGGCAAAAGCGTCAGGCAATGTAACTATTAATTTTATTTATGATATTACCTGTGCAGATTATAATGCAAAGCTAACGAACAAGGGTTGGGTGCAAACAGGTAATGTCTGGAGCTATTATAATTCGGGAAGTCGTGCAACCTATTGGCAAAAGATTAATGGCAAGTGGTATTATTTTGATTCAAAAGGCAATATGAAAACAGGCTGGCTGAAATCAAAAAACGGCAAGTGGTATTATCTTAATTCTGACGGCTCAATGGCCACGGGCTGGGTTAAGGATAAGGGCAAATGGTATTATCTTTATTCAAACGGCATAATGAGAACGGGCTGGGCGAAACTCAAAAACAAGTGGTATTATCTTAATTCTGATGGCTCAATGGCAACGGGTTGGGCGCAGGTTAAAAATAAATGGTATTATTTCAGCCCAAACGGCGGTAATATGGAAGTTGGCTGGCTGTTATATAATGATAATTGGTATTTCCTTAATTCCCCCAACGGCGATATGGTAACGGGCTGGATAGCTTATAAGAATAATTATTATTATCTCAATGCTCCTAATGGCAATATGGCGGTCGGCACGGTTGATGTTGACGGAGTCAGATATGTGCTTGACCAAAACGGCGCAAGAATAGATGGAATTGCTCTTGAAAGCGCAGCCGTAGATTTTACAGATGCGGTTAAAACTAACGGCTGCGGAATTTCATTTGAATGGAACAAGCCCGAAGCAGAAATTTCCGGTTATCAGCTAATGTGGGCTGATGATGATAGTTTTAAAGAAAACGTTTTTTCTCAAAATATTTTTTCCTCAGAAACAATTAATGCAAGCCTGTTGCTTGATAGCATGCGTTCGTCAGAATCAGGGCATATAAGCAATATGATGACGGAAGAACGGTCTTCTTTGATTGGTCTGAACCCTGCGCAGTCAGCTCCGTTTATGATTGAATATTCGCAGCTTTGCCGGCGTAAAATAAGAACGAAAATGCCAAAGTTCGTTAAACACTGTGTTTCAGGCGGATCGGATTCGTCTTGCTCTGCCTAAATAATATAAATGCGGTGGCGCAGGTTAAAACCTTCTCCACCGCTAATTTTTTAAAAAATAAAAAAATTAAAAATAATACTTGATAATTAATTGAATATATGTTATATTATCTCTTGCAAAAACTGCAAATAGATATAGAGGTATAGTGTAACGGTAACACTCCGGACTCTGACTCCGTCATTTAAGGTTCGAATCCTTATACCTCTGCCAAAAATGAAAGACAGGCTAAACGCCTGTCTTTTATTTTTTATAATTGTGAAGGATTCGAAACGAAACACCGGTTTTACAGGGTGAAACCCGCATGAAATCGGGAGAAACAGTCCGGTGGACTGTTTCGTTGTTGAGAAGAGAATCCTGTCCGTCGGTTTATGGGGCGTTGTTATACCTCTGCCACAGACCTTAAGAGACCCAAACAGACCACAAAAGCGCACATCGCCAAGAGCGGATCACAGCGGCTCTCGGCGGTTCTTTGAGTGACTCTTGGGTGACTTTTTTATAATTCTTCTGCAAAAAAGTCACTATCAATTTTCTTTACTTCATATGTTTGCTCTAACGAAACGCCAACATTATGTTTAATCATAAGTTTTGTTAATGCGCTACCGTCAACTAATACAACCTTTACACCAAGAAGATTCTCGGCATATTGTGCGGCTCCTGAAGAGAATCTTGCTGTTGTGATAAAGAGTCCCTTTTGTGCTTGTTGACCTTGAAGAGCGCCCACAAATTTTTGGATTTCAGGTTTTCCAACTGTTTGTTCAATAGACCATTGTTTTGCTTGGATATAAATATGGCTAAATCCTAATTGATCTTCTTTAATAATTCCGTCAATTCCGCCATCGTTAGATGCCTGAGTAACCATTCCGGCTTCCTCAATTCCGTTGCCATATCCCATTTTCAATAGTAATTTTACTACCAACCCCTCAAATTCAATCGGCGTTAATTTCATTACCTCGTCCATTAGTTGACTTGCAAGAGCGCCCACATACTGCTTATGAGCCGATTCTAATATTTCAAGCGGTGTTTCATTTTTTTCGTTTTGAACTTTCTCTGCAGTATCTTGTGAAGTTGCTTTATGAAAGTCTCTAAAGACTTCTGACTTTTCTAAATATGCAAGATCAATTTTTTCGTTTGATGACAACGCTTTCAATCCGGCATCGGTTATAAGATATTTGCCACGCTGTGGGGTTTCAATCAAACCTGCTTTATCAAGATAAGTTCTTGCCCACGCAACACGATTATCAAATGTTCGCTGTGTGCCGCTAGGAAGCATTTCCGATAAGTCCTCTCCGGATAAATTCATTGCCTTCGCTATATCGTTTCTTACATCTTTAGCCGAATGCAATTCTCTGTCACTAACAGCCCTTAAAAATGCCTCAAAAAATTCAAAAAACTTTGGAACAGCCATATTTACGCTCCTAACTAATTAATGTTTAAATATATTTTATCACAAACAATCTAATGATACAACAATAATCGCAATAAAACTCCAGCACTATTGACTCTCAGAGATGATGACAGACCACAAAAACATACAACGCCGAGTGCGGACCACAGCGACTCTCGGCGATTCTTTGAGTGACTCTAAGTTAGATATGATAAAAACCAATATCAATAATCGTCATTAAAAAACGCTTTGTGCTTATATTGATTGTTCCAAGCCAAATATACGCCATTAACAAACATATTTCTAAAAAAATGTTCGTTAGGCGTTGACATTTGGGCGATAAAGCACTATAATAGACACAGGAGTTTAGAAGGGAGATTCAAATATGCTTGCAACGTTAGCAGAAAAAGGAAACCATTTCAACGCCAACAGTTTTATAAACGAGTTGTTTGAAACCTCTAAATTGCTGGGCGCACTCGAGGCGAGGGTTGTAGAATATAAATTCAATAGCATCTTAGTTCCAATGTTTCAGAACAAGGAAGCAATTTCTTCAATGATGATAGAGGGCACCCAAACCACTATCACCGATGTATTTGAGGATCAAATAAACGCTTCAAAAAATAGCGACAACAAAGTTATGAAAGAATACAGGAATCACACCAACGCACTCTTTTATGGCGTTGAATACCTTCGCACAAACGGCTTTACTGATGAGTTTATGAAGGAAATTCACCGAATAATGATGACTGATATATTACCTCCCAAAAAGCAATCCTGTATTGGAAAATACAAAACTCAAAATAATTTAATTGTAAACAGTATGGGGAAAGTAGTATACACGCCACCCTCACACACTGAAACGCCAAAATATATGCGAGAATTACTTACATATATGAATAACAATAGTGATGGAGTTAATCCGTTAATTAAAGCTGCGATCATACACTCCCAATTTGAATCTATTCACCCCTTTGAGGATGGCAACGGAAGAGTAGGAAGGCTGTTAGTAAGTTTATACTTGTATAAATCAAAAGTTATTAGTTTCCCTTTCTTTTATATAAGCGAAGCAATATGTCAAGATAAAGCTGTCTATTACAACAAACTTACAGAGTCTCGCACTAACGATTATGACGGATGGATTAAATTCTTCTTGCAAAAATGTGCGATTCAAGCCAATAGTCTAATCAATTATATTGATGATATAAATCGGTTGTACGAAAGGACAAAAGCAGTTATAAAGAATTCCTTAAACACTCCAAAATTCGATCAAATTATTGAATGCATTTTTTCACAGCCGGTATTAACTGCATCATATATGGCAAACCAAATCGGTGTGACACCTGTTCAAGCCAATCGATATCTTAATAGACTTGAAGAAATTGAAGTTTTGCAAGGCGATGATAGAAAACGCGGAAGAAGATACAAGTTTTCTGAATTATTATATCTTGCAAGCAGAAGATAAAGCGATAACTAATTTCGTACTTTAATAATTGCTAATAACGCTATTATAGAAAAACACCGAGCTGGCACTCGGTGTGTGCAGAGTAACAAAAGCAATAATGCGATGGCGTTTGTTATCCTTACATACGTATTATAACACAGCCTTTTCATTATTGCAATATGAGATTTGTGCTCGGGGAGGATAAACAGCACTATATTATAGCGATATTAAATAATATATGGAGGTATTAATCAATGAAGATTAAATACAAATATTATGTTTGTCGCTGTGGTAAAAGAGTTATACCATACACAAACCCGTGCAAATGTCCTCATTGCGGACGTGTAACAATCTTAAAATAATGAAGGAGACTAATTCAATGAACAAGAATCAACATGTAACTAAGAGACCAGATGGAAACTGGCAGATTCTTGGTGCCGGGAACTCAAAGGCAACAGCCATAACAAAAACTCAATATGAAGCTATTGAAAGAGCCCGTGAGATAGCAATCAATCAGAAATCTGAAGTTGTTATTCACGGAAAAGATGGCAAAATACGTGACAAAAACAGTTATGGCAAAGACCCGTTCCCGCCAAGAGGTTAAAATTTAATAATTGCTCCCCTGCTTTACGCAGGAGAGTTTTTTATGCCATCTGTGACAGTTCTTCTTTTTCGTTTGCATATTCGGCGAGGCGTTTGCGGTTCTGCTCGAATACCTCGTCAACCATATGCGTATAGATTTTGGATGTTACGGATATATCGCTATGTTCCACGAACTCCTGTATAACACAATTTTTTAAGAATAATTGTTGTTGCCACCGTTAAAGCTCTGCACACACTTTAAAAAACGGGTTGCTTCGCTACTCTTTACACGGTTATGTTGCTTATTGAGAACTGCAGCAAAATATGATACAATAATTTGGCAAAACAGGATTTAAAGCAGCTTTTAGCGATATGCGAAAAGCTGACTGCCACTGAAAGCTTTTACGGCAGACAGACTGATTGATAATCTTATTATATGAGGTTGAATAGTGATTAGAAAAATTGATTATATTCATGAGCCGACGGATTTACAATGCGGGCAGGCGGTGCTTGCCATGCTGACGGGGCTTTCCGTTTCGCAAATTGCAAAGTATCTTAATAATGAGCGGGAAACAACCTTGAGGGAAATGAAGGGCTTTCTTCGCGCAAACGGCATATGGGTGGCCGATGAGCGCAAGGAGGTTGAAAGTAAGGGAGAACTTCCGCCTGTTTGTTTGCTCAGCCTTGAAACGCCTCGGTGCTGGCACTGGTCACTTTTCAGCGATGGGGTTTTCTATGACCCGGAGCACGGCGTAATGGAGGATTTTCCTGCTTGCAAGCGAAAATTTTATTGGGAGATAAAGCCATGAACAGCACTGAAATCAAAAACCATGAAATAACATATAAGCGCAATGAGGATTTTATCAGAATAACTCCCTGCGCAGAAAATGCAATTCGCTTTGAGGCGTTTCCAGGCGGCGAGGCGTTTGATGAGAATTTCACCCTGATGCCAAAAGGCGCCGAATGCAAAATTGAGGAAAGCGAGAATTTCATTCAGATGGATGTCGGTAAACTCAGCGTTAAGCTGGAGAAAAGCGGCAAGGTCAGCTTTTCTTCTGAAGGACGCGTGCTGCTTGAGGAGCAGCCAGAGCTTGCCTTCTTTTCCGGATATCGCCATTATGAGCAGAATGAAAACGGCTCCTTTTCCGCAAGGGAAACCTTTAAGCCGAATGACGGAGAGCACTTTTTTGGCCTTGGGCATGAGGAAAGCGGCTGTTTTGATTTGAAGGGCTGCTCCTTTGATTTGCGCCATGTTAATGCAAAATGCACCGTGCCTTTCATTTATTCCTCGCTTGGCTATGGCTTTTTGTGGAATAATCCTGCAGTGGGCAGCGTTGAGCTTGCGAATAACCGCACTCGCTGGAGCGTTTGCGCAACGCAAAAGATTGATTACGTTGTGATTGCCGGCACTCCAAAGCAGGTTGCCGAAACGCTTGCCGATTTAACGGGGCATGCTCCGGTTATGCCTCATTGGGCAACGGGCTTCTGGCAGAGCCGCCTCCGCTATGAAACGCAGGAGGATCTGCTGGAGGTCGCAAGGCGGTATAAGGCAGAGGGCATCCCGCTTTCTGCAATAATCTGCGATTATTTTCACTGGACGGAGCAGGGGGATTATAAGTTTGACCCCCAGTATTGGCCGAATGTTAAGGCAATGGCGAAGGAGCTGCACGAAATGGGAACAAGGCTGATTGTTTCCGTTTGGCCAACGATTAATGAAAACAGCGAAAACTATCGCTTTATGCTTGAAAACGATATGCTAATGAAAACTGCCGATGGCAGCGGAAAGGTGTTCAATTTTTACGGGCCTCAGGCGGAGATTGACGTCACAAATCCGAAAACCAGGGAGTTCGTTTTTGAAAAGCTGCGTGAAAATTATATCGAAAACGGAGTTGACGGGCTTTGGTTTGATGAGGCAGAGCCGGAAATTCATCCCGAAACCTTTGGCAATCTCATTCTGCATCTCGGCAGGGGAGATGAAATCGGCATGCTTTATCCTTATTATTATGCAAAAATGGCGTATGACGGCTTTGCAACAATCAGCCCGGAGCCGCCCGTAACCCTCATCAGAGCGGCTTATCTCGGCGCGCAGAAATTCGGCGCCCTTGTGTGGAGCGGAGATATTTTCTCCTCGTTTGAAAGCCTGAAAAATCAGGTTATGGCAGGGTTGAATATGTCAATGTGCGGCATTCCGTGGTGGAACACTGATATCGGCGGCTTCTGGGGTGCAGACACGCAGAGCGAGGAATTCAGAGAGCTGATAGTGCGCTGGTTCCAGTATGGCGTTTTCTCTCCCGTTATGCGGCTTCACGGCAACAGAAATCGCCATGGCGAAAAGAAGCGTGATGTTAAGGAGGCCTCCGGCGATCCGAATGAAATCTGGAGTTTCGGTGAGCAGAATTTTGAAACGCTCAAGGAACTGGTTTTCCTTCGCGAAAGGCTTCGCCCGTATATCGAAAGGCATATGAAAATCGCGGCAGAAAAGGGCTATCCCGTTATGCGCCCGATGTTTTTTGATTTTCCGGAGGATGAGCTTTGCTACACCCTGGGTGAGCAGTATATGTTTGGCGATGATATTATTTTTGCCCCGATTGTTAACAGGGGGCAAACTGAAAAATCGGTTTATCTCCCCAAGGGCGAATGGGTGCTCACCAAAAGCGGAGAAACCTTCACGCAGGGCAGCCACGTTATTCGTGCAAAAACGGATGAATTTGTTGCGTTCGTCCGCGCCGGTGCAGAGGTTTTGGATTGCTTCAAAGGCTGATTTAAGGAAAAGAAAAAACTCTCTTCAGATGAAGAGAGTTTTTGTTTTGCTTATTGTTTTTACCACCCGAAGCGAACAAATGTGATTGTGCATTTACCGGTGCCTGCGTTGAGTGCAGCCTGGTGGCCGCCCGGTGTGAAAATATCAATTCTTCCGGAGCTTGAAAGCCCGCCGCCGCCGCGGTCAACAACTGTGTAATTAACGCCGTTAACGCTGATTACGGAGCCCATCGGAAGCCAGTTGCACGCGATATAATAGGGATCCGGCATACCGGTATAAACCCTTCTGCCCGAAGCGGTAATGCCATTTGATTTACCGCAGCACTTTGCGCACATGCAATAATGCGTGTATTTGCCGCTGATTGACTGGCCGAGAGTGTAACTGCCGTAAGAGGTAACTCCGTTCGGGGTAACGTCCGCTGCCTTTGTGCCAACGACTTTAACCTCTGTTACAGCCTCTTTGGTAACTGTTTCGGAAACGGTTTCCCTTGAAGCCTCTTCGCCGTTAACATAGGTGATTTTATAAGTTACGTTCTTTTCGCCGTTTTCGCCCTGAACCTCAATTTCAGATGTGCCGATTTCAAGGCTGTCATCAGTTTTGGTTTCAGTTGAATAATTGATTGTTTCTGTTTCCTCAACGGTTTCAAAGGTAACTCTGAAAACGCTGATTTCCATTCCGTCCTCAATCTCTGTGTCAAGAGCGGGCTCTGTGTAATCATCGCTGCCGAGAGTAATGCCCTCAAGCGCAAGCGCATCCTCAACAGTGCCGTCAAAAACAGTTTTGGTAACGGAGCTGCCGTCAGCATTAATGGTGATGGTTTTGATGTTAATGATTGTGATAACCATGCCGTTTTCAACGGGAGCGGCGGCATCATAATCGGTTATGCATTTTTCGGTGCTGATTCCCAGCTCCTCAAAAGCCTCGCCAACTGTGTCTGCATAAACATCAAAGTTTTTAATTTCATCGCCGATTTTAATATTTATTGTGTTTAATCTGTCAATAACGATAGTGCCGCCCTCGCCTGCGTTAAAGCCTGCGATGCTGAGCCTGTCGCTTGAACCAATTGTTAAATTTGCCTCATTCAGGATTTCGAGTGGTTCAGTTTCTTCTGTTGTAATTGTGATTTCTTTGCCGTTATCGTTGATGATAACATTATATTCCTTGCTGTTTCCCGCGAAAACGCTGGAGGTGAACAGGGAAAGAATGCAAAGCAGAACAATTACTGTTGCCGGTATATAGCGCACACTGCGCTTTAATCGGACAACGGTTGATTCACTATTCATCTTAATCTCCTTGTTATTGGCCTGAGATTCATTGTTTTATCAGCGCTTCCCATATGGGTTAGGGTTAGATTTGGGCGCGCCTTTTGCCGCTGTTTTCTCAAACCTTTGGCATTATAGTAATTTATGCATAAGTTGTCAAATTCAGAAAAAATAAATTTTTGTACAGTTTCAACAAATTACAAAAAAGTTACAACACAACATACAACCCCGAACCCAACATCTTGTGCGGTTTCCGATTTAACGCAGTAAAGCCTAAAAGCAAAATTTTGGTAAGTTTTTAAGAAATCGCCAACAAGTGTAACAATTTTGTAACCTTTTTTCTGTAAAAAAGATTTTTAACTCCATATCTTGTGCCGCACCTTAAAGCAATGCGGATTCGCCTCAAGATGATGTTGTTTAAAAGTTGGAAAAATTTACATTTCAATTAGTATTATATATAATTATTAATTACATTATATTGATTTATCAGCCCCTTTTTTTGCATTAATTTTGTGATTGACATTAATTCCCTCTTAATATATAATATGTAAGCAAGCGAAACTTATACATATTTGCCTCCATAGTTCAACGGATAGAATAAACCCCTCCTAAGAATATGTTAT
>DCTO01000010.1:365-7100 GCA_002329285.1 Ruminococcaceae bacterium UBA1438 | reverse complement strand
TTCATTGCGAAGCAATTTCATATTCCGAAGGAATATTTCACTAATCCGCAAGGATTAATTTAATTGGGAGAACCTTCTTTACGAAGGTTCTCCCAAGGGTGCCTTGTTTATTTAATACTTAATATGCTTTAACGGTTAAACTGCCGCTTACGGATTCAAAATCAATTGTGATATGCCCGTCGCCGTATTTCAAAACGTCATTATTAACCGTGCTGCCGTTAATAGTGAAATCATTTGCGTTAACGCTTGATGAAATTGAATCTGCATCAACCGAAAAGCCGCTTATGTCCGCAGGCAGGTTAATAATAACATCGCCGCTAACGCTTTCTGCATCAAAGCTTTTCAGCGCCGTATCCGCGGTGATATCAATGTTTGCCGAAACGCTTTCCGTGTCAACGGAAACAAAACTGCCGCTTGCCGTAACGTTGCCGGAAACGGTTTCAATATCCAGCTGATTTGCGGCAATGCCGTTGCTGTTAACCTTTGCGGAAACGCTTTCAATATCAAGCTGTGAAAGCTCCTTGCCCTGCGGTATAAGAATTGTTAAATCCTTTGAAACGCTGCCGAAGGAAACGGCATTAAAATTTATTCCCGATTTGCAGAAATCAATGTCAAGCACACCGTTTTTAACTTTATATCTTAACTGATAATCGGCTTCGTTTGTTTCGCTCTCTGTGAAAGAAATTGTTTCTCCGTCATAATATTCAAGGTTAATATTGCCTCTCACCCACTCAATGTCAATGCCGCTTACTTGAGTGGCTGTAACCTCGCCGCTGCCGATTGAATATGCGCTGTTATCATCGAAATCAATGCTGTTTGTGCCTGAAACCGAGCGGGAATTTCCGGCAAGAATGCCATATGAAATAATTCCGATAACACAGGCAGAGCAGATTAATCCAAGAATTATTGCAACTGCCTTTGCGGCACCGCTGCTTTTATTTTCCTGAGCATATGCAGAGCTCGTTTGCTCATTCGGAACATTAGGCGTGTAATATGTGCCGTTTGTGCTTGCCGCTTGCTGTGCCGCTGGGTTTTCGGGTGCCTTTGATTTTTTAAAGACATCGCACATTATATAATAAATCGGAATTGTTATCCACAAAACCCATGTCGGATGCCAGATATGCGCTATGAGGCCAAGCTCGCAATAAATCACAACGATAAGAAGCGGATATGCAAATTTGCTTGGATTCTTCGTTTTAACCGCTTCCATTGCAGAGGTTAAAACGGGAATCATCAAAAGGAAAACCCAGCTGAAAGCCCATCCGCCGTGAATAAATGCGCCGGCGAAAATGAAAAGCAAAAAGCAGGAGCAGGCAACGATTGCGTTAAAAAGACGGTTGCTTTCGTGCTCGTGCTTAAAAATATGGTCGTTAAATTCCTGCGAATTGCCCTCGTTCACTTTAATGCCGTCAAATCCGATATGGACGGAATCTCCGTCAGCTGATTCAACGTTAATGCCGTTTCTAAAGCTGATTTCAACGTTATCGCCGGCGGGCGCGGCAGGCTGATGTGCTTCCTGTTCAGAAGCGTTGCTCTCTGTCTGCTCCTCGGAAGCCGGTGATTTTTTAGGCGGTTCGCTGCCGTTGATTAATTCGTCAATCGTGATTTCGTAAAGCTTTGCCAGCGCAATTAAATTATCGGTATCGGGGCTGCTTTCGCTGCGCTCCCATTTTGAAATTGCCTGCCTGGAAACTCCTATTTTCTCGGAAAGCTCCTCCTGGGAATATCCGTTTGCCTTTCTGTATTCATAAAGCCTTTGTGCGGTTTGTAAATCCATGAATGCCACCTCTTTCGGTTTGTTTTCACCTGAATTTTATCAAAAAATGCAGTGGTTGCACAATATATTCTGAATTGAAATTCCGCAACTTTTGGTTGCAACGTCCAAACAAACTCCGTGTTCAGTATGATTTTTGGCAAAATCAAAAAAGCACTCCGTTTGTTTCTCCTTTCCGAAAATTTCATCAGCGCAATTTTCGGGATTTTGTTTTTTCGTTATTCTGCGGTAAAACGGAATTCGGTTACGGTTTTAAATTCCTCGCCTGCCGCTGCATATTCAAACGGGAATTTGTCTGCAAAATTAACGCTGTCAGGATAAAACTGCGTTTCAAGCGCAACGCCTCTGCGGTAAGTTACATCGCCGTTTGCTTTTCCGTGGTTGCCGCTTTTTGCAAGCCAGCCTCCGCAGTAAAGCTGAAGAGCGGGCATATCTGTATATACGGAAAGCTTTCTGCCGCTTTCCTCGTCATAAAGCACTGCCGCCTCGGCAAATTCGCCGAATTTGTTTCTTAGGCAGTAATTATTGTCGTATCCAACATCGCCCAGGGTTGCGCGGAAGGGAACATCAATATTATCGCCGATTTTATGCGCCTCTGTGAAATCCATCATCGTTCCGCGAACGGGGGTGATTTCGCCCGTCGGCAGCTGGTTCGGGTCGGTTTCGGTGAAATAATCCGCGTTAATTTTCAGCAGGTGGTTTTCAATGGTGTCCTGCGGTCTGCCGCCAAGATTGAAATATGCGTGGTTTGTTGGGTTTGCAGGCGTTTTCTTATCGCTGAGTATGGTGTATTCAATGCGCAGGGTGTTATCCTCGGTCAGGGTGTATTTAACCGTCATTGTGAAATTGCCGGGAAATCCGTCCTCGCCGTCGGGTGAGAATTTCTCAAACGTAACGGAATCATCGCCCGTTTCCTTAACCTGCCAGATGGTGTAGCTGAATCGACCGCCGCCGTGCAGGGTCCAGCTGCCCTGGTTTGCAGGCAGGCGATATTCCTTTCCGTCAAGCGTGAATTTAGCATCCCTGATTCGGTTTGCAAATCTGCCTACGAGGAGGCCCTGAAAGCCGGTGTCCCCATCAAGATAGGGCTGCGGCTCATCAAAGCCCAAAACAACGTCTGCAAGCCTGCCGTTTCTGTCCGGCATATTAAGCGCCTGAATTCCGCCGCCAAGCGTTTGAAGCGAAACGGATGCGCCGCTTTTGTTTGTTATTGTGTAAAGCTCCACGGCGGTGCCGTCATCAAGAGCTCCGAAGGCTTTTTTTGTTATGCTCATAGTTATTCTCCTTTCAGGGCATAATCAAACTATAATTTGAGTATAAACTTAAATGTAAACAAATTCAACTGTTACTTGACTTTTTATTTAATCGTAATTAATATAAGAATGTGTTTTATACATTGTTAACTGAAAGGAGCAAGGCCTTGGAAAATCTGGTTTTATCCTTAACCTCTGCAATGAGGTTTGTTTTGCCCGCGGCGGCGCTGATTGTTATTTTCACCTGCGTGATTTCGCTTTTCAGAAATCGCCCCCGCGTTCATAAAATGGCGCAGCTGCGCAAGGTTGGCAGCTCAGAGTTGATTGAGATTAATCATTGGGAAACCTCAATCGGCAAATCAAAATCAAATGATATTTCTCTTAATGAGGCGGGCGTTGCCCGTTTTCATGCCGTTATTGCCAAGAAGCGAAACGATTGGCTGGTTACGGACACGTTTTCGCGCACAGGCGTTTTTGTTAACGGAGATCAGGTTGAAGGTAAGGCGGTTATTGAGGATGGCGACATAATCGGCATCGGCGCCGCGCAATTCAAATTTGAATGTGCAGAGGCAATTTCTGCCGCCACTAAACAGCAAATCAGGCGCTCTGCCCAGGGCGCCCAGCCTGCAAACGGCAGGGTTGCTTATGCGGTTTTGGTTGATGCCGCAACGCGCAAGCCGATTTATCTTCGCAAAAACGATGTGCTTATCGGCAGGGGCGAGAATTGCGACATCAGGATTTTAGCGGACACGGTTTCCTCCGAACATGCAAGAATTTATAAAACAACGCGCGGCTTTGCGCTGGCGGATTTGGATTCGCACAACGGCACAAAGCTTAACGGCAGATATATTAATCAGACAAGGCTGATTTTTGATGAGGACACAATCACCTTTGGCGACAGGGTGTTTGTCTTCTATGAAAAGTGAGGTGAGAAAAATGAGCGCTAAAAAACAAAGGCTTCCTAAAATTAAGCCGATAAATAATTTTGCAATGCTGATTTTTCTTTCACTTTTTGAATTAATAGTCGGCTTCATTTCCGCTTCGGCAGGGGATGAGGGCTTTCATTCAAAAGCATTTCTTGCAATGCTTTTGCTGATTGCGGCTGAATGGGTTTATGTTGTGGCTTTTTATGCCGCGCTGCACAGGCGCAATTTTGAGCTTGAATTCATTGCGTTTTTCCTTTCCTCCGTCGGTCTTGCAACAATCGGCTCCGTTAATGCTGAGGCGGCCTTCAAGCAGTGCTTTATGGTTATCGGCGGCATCATGGTTTTCACCGTGCTGGTTTTCCTGCTCGGCAATGTTGATTTGTGCATGAAGCTGCGCCTTCCGGTTGCAATTGCCGCAATCGGCCTGCTTGCGGTTAATCTTGTTATTGCAAGATCAATAAACGGCGCAAGAAACTGGATTGAAATCGGCGGAATTTCCATTCAGCCAAGCGAATTTGTTAAGGTTGCGTTCATTTTTGTGGGCGCGGCAACCCTGGAAAAAATTCAGACAAGTAAGAATATATTTGCCTTCATTGGTTTTGCAATCGTTTGTGTCGGCACGCTGATTTTAATCAAGGATTTCGGCACGGCGCTTGTGTTTTTCACCACCTTTTTAATCATTGCTTTTATGGTTTCGGGTGATATCAAAACAATTATTTTGGCAGTTACCTCCGCCGTTCTCGGCGCGGGAATTGTCATTAAATATAAATCATATGTAACTGCGCGCTTTTCGGTTTACCGCCATATCTGGGAAAAGGATTATTATAATTCAAGCGGCTGGCAGCAAACCAGAACTCTCGTCGGCCTTGCCTCGGGCGGCCTGCTCGGGCTCGGCATCGGAAACGGAAACACTCGCTATGTTGCTTATTCAACAAGCGATCTGATTTTCGGCGTTATCTGTGAGGAATGGGGCTTCATCTTTGCCGTTATCACCGTGCTTTCCTTTGTTGCGATTGCCGTTTCGGCGCTTGTTAATTCAATTGCGGCGCGCTCAACCTTTTATTCAATCGCTGCGGTTGCCGGCGCGGGAATGCTGCTTTTCCAAACCTCGCTGAATATTTTCGGTATAACGGATGTGCTTCCGCTCACGGGCGTCACCCTGCCTTTTATCAGCCAGGGCGGCTCCTCAATGCTGTGCTGCTGGGGCGTGCTTGCCTTCATAAAGGCATCGGATGTGCGCACTTATAATTATCTGAGCGGCGCTAAAAAGGGGGGTGCTGCAAAGAAATGAAAATGATCACTAAAAGGGGAATCTTCCTTTGGATTTTATGCGCGCTTTTCCTTATCGGCATCGGCTTTCTAACCTACAGCCTTGTAACCGAAGGCGCAAATTGGGTTATGAAGCCTTATAATCATCATGTTTTCAGCAACGGCCAGCTTGTTGCGGCGGGCGATGTTAAGGACGTTAACGGCGTTGTTCTTTCAAGCACGGAGGATGGCGAAAGGGTTTATAATGAGGATTTGGACACCAGGCTTGCAACTCTGCATGCCGTCGGCGATCCTATGGGCTTCATTTCAACCGGCGCGCAAACTGCGTTTGAATCCCAGCTTGTTGGTTATAATATAGCAACGGGCGTTTATTCAATTGAGCGTTACGGCAGCGGCAATGACGTTACCCTCACGATTGATAGTGAGATAAATAAAATTGCCTATAACGCTCTCGGTGATTTAAAGGGCACGATTGCGGTTGCGAATTACAAAACGGGCGATATCGTCTGCATGGTTTCAACCCCAAGCTATGACGTTAACAAGATGCCGTCAGATCTTGAATCAAATGATAAATATGAGGGCGTTTATATCAACCGCTTTTTAACAGGATTATATACCCCGGGCTCAACCTTTAAGCTTGTAACCTCAATTTCGGCGCTTGAAAACATCGGCAGCGATGTTTATAACCGAACCTGGAATTGCGATAAGGTGCTTGAGGTAGACAGTGTTGAGGAGGATAACATCATCTGCAACGCCTCCCACGGGAAGCTGGATTTTGAAACTGCGCTTGCAAAAAGCTGCAATTCCGCTTATGCAGAGCTTGCAATTGAGCTTGGCGGCGAAAAGCTTGCAAAAACCGTTGACGGTCTCGGGCTTACAACCCCCGTTGTTTTTGACGATAACATTAAATCCTCAAAGGGCAGGTTTTACCTCAAGGGCGGAGAGCCCGCAACCACGGTCGGCTGGACGGGTATCGGTCAGGGCGACACGTTAGTTAGCCCTGCGGCAATGCTGCAGCTTATGTGCGCCATTGCAAATGACGGAAATGCGGTCAGCTTTAATCTTGTTGAGGGCTTTTCCGACAAGGCGGGCAAAACGCTCGGCATTGATTTTAAACAAAGCAGCACCCCGCTTATGAGCGCGGACACTGCCTCGCAGATGAAAACCCTTATGCGCAATAACGTTGAAACTCAGTACGGGGACGGCAATTATAAGGGCTTAAACCTCTGCGCTAAATCAGGTACGGCGCAGATTGACAATGTTGACGCGCATAATACCGCGTGGTTTGTCGGCTTTATGGACGACCCTGAAAATCCTTACGCCTTCGTTGTTGTTGTGAAAAAGGGTAATTCAGGCTCAAAAACCGCAGGACCTATGGCAAACAAGGTTCTTCAGGCAATAGTTAATGATTAAATGATTACGGGGCGCTTTTGCGCCCCTCTGATTTGATTTTATGGCAGAATTATTTGAAACGGAAAAACCGAATAACGAAAACACTTCCGAAAAGGCGCTG
>DCTO01000010.1:0-275 GCA_002329285.1 Ruminococcaceae bacterium UBA1438 | reverse complement strand
GCTGCTTCAGAAGCGCGACAGCGTTGTGGCTTCAACCTATATCGGCAGCGGCAGACTTGCGGAGATTAAACAGTTTTGCGAAAATAACGATATTGACGTTATTATTGCTGACGGCGAGTTAACACCCGTTCAGGTTCGTAATATTGAGGATGCGGCGGACGTTCGCGTTATTGACCGCACCACGCTTATTTTGGATATTTTTGCTCAGCGCGCAAGGTCTGCCGAGGGTAAAATTCAGGTTGAGCTTGCACAGCTTCAGTATTCATTGCCGAGGC
>DCTO01000114.1 GCA_002329285.1 Ruminococcaceae bacterium UBA1438 | reverse complement strand
ACCTATGGTGAAAACACCGGCGTTCTTGCGCTTTCAAAGGTTTATGATCCTAGAGCAATCAGAATCGCTGCAATCTTTGCAATGGTATTCTCCTTCTCACCAAAATTTGCTGCTGTAATTAACACAATGCCCACGGCTATCGTTGGCGGTATTTCATTTGTTCTTTATGGTATGATTTCCGCAATCGGTGTTCGCAACATTGTTGAGGCAAAGGTTGATTTCTCAAAGGCTCGCAACACAATTGTTGCTGCCGTTATCCTTGTTCTTTCTCTTGGCCTTTCAGGCGGTATTACATTCAAGGTTGGCTCTGCTTCAATCACACTCACAGCGCTTGCTGTTGCTTCAATTGCAGGCATCCTTCTTAATGTTATTTTCCCTGAAAAGGATTTTGATCCTGAAAAGGCATTTGCTTCTGTTGAAACAACAAAACAGATTAATCTTGATTCCGATTATGAGAAGAAAGAGGAAAAGGCTGAATAAGCATATTTCAAAGATTATTGGCAAACCGATTTTTGGTTTGCCTTTTTCTTTTTAAAAACATTTTGACATTAAGCTCGGATTGTGTTAATATATAGCATACTTTTATGTTTTAGCGCATTAAAATATAAACGGTTAGGAGAAACAGTATGGACAAATCACAAATCGGCATTATGATATCAATTGTGTTATATCTTGCAGTTGTTGTTATAATCGGTGCAATTTATTCAAAAAGAACCAAAAATGTCGGCGATTTCTATCTCGGCGGCAGACAGCTTGGCCCGCTTGTTACTGCAATGAGCGCAGAGGCTTCCGATATGAGCAGCTGGCTCCTTATGGGGCTTCCGGGTGTTGCTTATCTTTCCGGCGTTGCCGATGCGGGATGGACTGCAATCGGCCTTGCAATCGGCACATATTTCAACTGGCTTATCGTTGCAAAAAGGTTGAGAAACTATTCCTCTCATATTGAAGCGATAACTATCCCGGAGTATTTTTCAGAAAGATACAGAGATCGTGCAAAGGTTCTTATGGCGCTTTCCGCTTTGGTTATCATCATTTTCTTTGTTCCTTACACCGCTTCCGGCTTTGCGGCCTGCGGCAAGCTTTTCGGCACGCTGTTCAGTGTTGATTATCACATTGCAATGATAATTTCTGCAATTATCATTGTTGGTTACACAACTCTCGGCGGCTTTAACGCGGCTTCAACAACAGACTTTATTCAGTCTATAGTAATGTCAATTGCGTTACTTATAGTTCTCGTTTTCGGCGTTTCAAAGGCAGGCGGCTTTGGTGCGGTTATTGATAATGCGCAAAGCCTTCCCGGATATCTTGGCATGCACGATATTTATAACGCCGAAACGGGAGAAGCTGTCGGATATAACGGCTTAACAATTGCTTCAACTCTTGCTTGGGGCCTCGGTTATTTTGGCATGCCTCACATTCTTTTAAGATTTATGGCTATTGAAAACCCGGGAAAGATTCCTCTTTCGAGAAGGGTTGCAACCGTTTGGGTTGTTATTTCCATGAGCGTTGCTGTTTTAATCGGCATGGTAGGCCTCGGTATGGTTAATAATACTCAAGCTCTTGAGCCTCTTGCTGACAGCGAAACTATAATAATCAGAATCGCAACTTTGCTATCTGAAAACGGAATGGTGTTTGCTCTCCTTGCAGGC
Organism: Ruminococcaceae bacterium UBA1438; assembly: GCA_002329285.1. Taxonomy (GTDB): domain Bacteria; phylum Bacillota; class Clostridia; order Oscillospirales; family Acutalibacteraceae; genus Eubacterium_R. The sequence goes on along the minus strand of DCTO01000114.1, from coordinate 15,332 downwards.
GTTATTCTTGCTGGTATTCTTGCTTCAACAATGTCAACTGCTGACAGTCAGCTCCTTGCAGCGTCTTCTGCAGCAAGCGAAAATATTCTTGGCGGTTTGTTTAAAATTAATCTTTCCGAAACGGCAAAAATGGTTGTTGCAAGGTTAACGCTTATTGTTATTTCGGTTATTGGCGTTGTTCTTGCATGGGATTCCAACTCAAGCGTTTTCAAAATCGTTTCCTTCGCATGGGCAGGCTTCGGCGCATCCTTCGGTCCGGTTGTTCTGCTTTCACTGTTCTGGAAGCGTTCCAATAAGTATGGCGCAGTTTGCGGTATGTTTACAGGCGGCGCGATGATATTCATCTGGAAATTCCTTGTTGCCGGCAAGCTTGCGGATGCCGTTGCCCTGGGCAACGTTGATTTCTTCAACAATCTTGTTTCAGGTAGCTCAATAACAATCGCTGATGTTGCTTCTGCACTCAGAATTTATGAGCTTCTTCCAGCATTTATCTGCGCTTTGATTGTGAATGTGATTGTTTCGCTTATCACACCTAAGCCTCAAGATGAAGTTTTAATTGAATATGAGCAGGTTAAGGATATGACCAGAGCTTCTTAATGTGTTATGCCCGGCGGATTATTCCGCCGGGCTGATTGTTTGCCGTTGTAAAAATAAACAAGAATTCATGCCGAAAAATTCCTTAATTTGATGTTTTTTACAATCGGATTTTTTAATTGCTTTAAAATTGTTCAAAACGGTTAAAATTTGATGTCAAAATCTGTAACTTTGTTGCAATGCTTTTTTATATAGTTTATTATATCAGTGAAATTTAATTATCCGCTTTGAAAGGATATTTTTATGGAGCTTCTCAAGCAAAAAATTATGACGGACGGCGAGGTTTATGAGGGCAACATCCTCAAGGTTGATTGCTTCTTAAATCACCAGATTGATGTTCCCTTTCTCCGTGAAATCGGCAAAGAGGTTCATCGGCTCTTCAGCGATTGTGAGGTCAATAAGATCCTTACGATTGAATCCTCCGGAATTGCAATCGGCTCAATGGTTGCGCAGGAGTTTGGTTGCCCGCTCGTTTTTGCAAAGAAGAATAAAACAAAAAATATCGCCGGTGATGTTTATTCAACCCCTGTTGAATCCTTCACTCACGGCACAACATATAACGTTATGATTTCAAAGCGCTTCCTCGGAAAAGGGGATAAGGTGCTTATCGTTGATGATTTCCTTGCCGTCGGCAATGCTCTTAAAGGGCTGATTACCATGGTTAATGAAAGCGGGGCAGAGCTTGTCGGCTGTTCGGCGGTTATTGAAAAGGGTTATCAGCACGGCGGCGATAAGCTTCGAGAGCAGGGTATCAGAGTTGAAAGCCTGGCAATTATTGAAAGCATGGATCACATAACCGGTGAGATTGTTTTCAGAAATTAGTATATTTCGGTTATTTGGCGAAAGCCTGATAATATTAATCCAAAGTAAATTAAAAAAACGGAGGTAGAAAATGAAAAACACAAAGAAAATCATTGCTGTTATCCTTGCGCTTGTTCTCGTTGTCGGCGCAGCATTTGCAGGCTGCAGTGGCGGTGATAATAACGGAGAAGTTAAGGGCGAAAGCGCAGAAGTCCTTCCCCGCGCAGAGATTACGTCAACAGTTGAGATTCCTGAGGATTTCAAAATCGGTTTGATTTGTCTTCATGATGAAAACTCAACTTATGACAAGAACTTTATCGATTCTTTAAAATCAGTTGCTACAGGTATGGGCTTAAGCGATGAACAGGTTGTTATCGTAAAGAACATCGGTGAGGATTCTTCTTGCTATGACACTGCTGTTGACCTTGCAAAGAATAAGGGCTGCAACATTGTTTTTGCTGATTCCTTTGGCCATGAGTCTCATATGATGAGAGCTGCTCAGGAATATCCTGATGTTGAGTTCTGCCATGCAACAGGCGTTTCTGCAAAGACTGCCGGTCTTGACAATTTCCACAATGCATTTGCTGCTATTTATGAGGGCAGATTTATTGCCGGCGTTGCTGCAGGTATCAAGCTTAACGATATGATCAAGGAAGGCAAAATCACTGCTGAGGAAGCTGTTATCGGTTATGTTGGCGCTTTCACATATGCAGAGGTTATTTCAGGTATGACCTCCTTCTATCTTGGCGCAAAGAGCGTTTGCCCGTCTGCAACAATGAAGGTTCGTTACACCGGTTCTTGGTATGATCAGGCAAAGGAGCAGGAAGCTGCTAATGCTCTTATTGAGCAGGATAAGTGTGTGCTTATTTCTCAGCATGCTGATTCCCTTGGCGCTCCAACAGCTTGTGAGCTTGCAGGTGTTCCGAATGTTTCTTATAACGGTTCAACATATACTGCAGGTAAAAACACCTTTATTGTTTCTTCAGCTATTAACTGGGCTCCTTATTTCCAGTACATCATTGAGCAGACCGTTAAGGGTGAAAGCATTGATGCTAACTGGTGCGGAACTATCGCAACAAATTCTGTTGTAGTTACTGGCATTAACCAGGATGTTGTTGACGGCGAATCAACTATCGCAGAGCTCAACAAGGTTATCGATCAGTTCAAGGCAGGCACTCTTCATGTGTTTGACACCTCAACCTTTACTGTAACCGTTGATGCTGCTAACGGTATTAATGCTAATGCTGAGGTTGATGCTGACGGCCATCTTGTTAGCTATATGGCTGATATCGACGGCGATTTCGTTGGCGACACAAATGTTGTTCATGACGGATATTTCGATGAATCAGGCAGCGATTTCAGATCCGCTCCTTATTTCGATATTATTATTGATGGTATCACAAACCTCAACACAAACTTTGGTGAATAATATTTAGCCTCACGGCGAATTCAAGGGGGTTTTTAACCCCCTTGTTATCTTTTTTATTTTCCTAATTTAGGGGGTGCGGGCTTGAACGCATTAGAATTAAAAAACATATCAAAGCACTTTGGCAATATTTGCGCTAACAAGAATGTTTCACTGTCTGTTAAGCACGGAGAGATACTGTCGTTATTAGGTGAAAACGGTTCCGGTAAAACAACCCTTATGAATATGGTTGCCGGGATTTATTTTCCTGATGAGGGCCAAATATTTGTTGATGGAAAAGAGGTTGTGATTAAATCTCCTAAGGATGCTTTTGATCACAAAATCGGAATGATTCATCAGCATTTTAAGCTTATTGATGTATTCACGGCAACTGAAAACATCGTTCTTGGCATTGAAGACGAGAAGTATAATTTAAAGCTTTCCAAAAAGAAAATCAAAGAGATTACAGATAAATACGGCTTTTCAATTGATCTTGATAAAAAGGTTTATGAAATGTCTGTTTCAGAAAAACAGACTGTTGAAATAATCAAGGTTCTTTACAGAGGCGCAGATATTCTTATTCTGGATGAGCCAACCGCGGTGCTCACACCTCAGGAAACAAGCAGGTTATTTGACATCCTCCGCAATATGAAAGCGGATAATAAGTCAATTATTATTATTACGCATAAGCTGCATGAGGTTCTCGATGTTTCAGACAGGGTAACAATTCTTCGCAAGGGCGAATATGTTGACACTGTTGAAACCAAGGATGCAACCGAACAATCCTTAACAGAGGGGATGGTTGGTGAAAAGGTTTCTCTTAATATTGAGAGAAATGATCCCGTTAATCCGGAAACAAGGCTTGTTGTTAAAAAACTGAACGTTAAAAAACGCGATGGCTCCAATGCCCTTACGGATGTTAGCTTCTCTGTTAACAGCGGCGAAATCTTCGGAATTGCAGGAATTTCCGGATCCGGCCAAAAGGAGCTCCTTGAGGCAATTGCAGGCCTTCAGAAATGCGAAAAGGGCTCAAGCATTTTATATACTGACTCTGATGAGGTTGAGCAGCAGCTTGTCGGCAAAACTCCGAGGGAAATCAGAAAGCTCGGTGTTGCGATGTCCTTCGTTCCTGAAGACAGGCTTGGTATGGGTCTTGTCGGCAACATGGATATTACCGATAATATGATGCTTCGCAGCTATAAAAACGGAAGGGGCGAATTTCTTGACAGAAAGAAGCCCAAAAAGCTTGCTGAAGAAATCATTGAGGAGCTGGAGGTTGTTACTCCGGGCACCAGCACACCTGTGCGCAGGCTTTCCGGCGGTAATGTTCAGAAGGTGCTTGTCGGAAGAGAAATTGCTCTTGAGCCGAGAGTGCTTATGGTTGCTTATCCCGTCAGGGGCCTTGATATTAATTCCTCATTTATGATTTATAATCTTCTGAATAAGCAGAAGGAGCAGGGCGTTTCCATCATCTTTGTCGGCGAAGATCTTGATGTTCTCATTGAGCTTTGTGACAGGATTATGGTTATCAATTCCGGAAATGTCACCGGAATAGTTGACGGCAGATCAGCTAAAAAAGAGGAGATAGGCCTCTTGATGACAAAAACGAGCGGAGGTGCTAACGATGAAAAGTAATGAACCGTTAATTCGTATTTCAAAACGCACCGATGTTTCGGTTAAAACAGGAATTATCGTCAGAATAATTGCAATTATTTTGGCACTTATTGTTTGCGGTATTGTCACAAAGGTTTTTACAAGTGATGATCCTATTTCAATTTATAAAACAATCGTTCAGGGTGCCTTCGGGCAAGGGCGTTTGCTTGTAACGATTCATGATGTTGCAATTCTGCTTTGCGTTTCACTCGCTGTAACGCCGGCTTTCAGAATGAGATTCTGGAATATCGGAGCAGAGGGCCAAGTGCTTATGGGCGCGCTAACCACGGCTATGTGCATGTTTTATCTCGGCGGCAAGGTTTCTAATGTTATGCTTATGATTATCATGACCGTTTGCGCAATTGCTTCGGCTTGTGTATGGGCTATTATTCCTGCTTTTTTTAAAGCGCATTGGGGAACTAACGAAACCCTGTTCACACTTATGATGAACTATGTTGCTATACAGTTAATTGAGTATTTCCTCAAGGTTGCAGATAAGAGCGGATCAAACGTTGTTGGTCCGAATCTGCTTTCTCATGGATGGTTTCCGCAGGTTTTTCACACGGATTATGTGCTGAATATAATCATTGTTGCAATTCTTACAATCGTTCTTTATATCTATTTGAAGCAGAGTAAGCATGGCTATGAGCTGCTTGTTGTCGGCGAAAGTGAAAGCACTGCGAGATATATCGGAATTAATGTCAAAAAGGTTATTGTCAGAACAATGGCATTATCCGGCGCAATTTGCGGATTGGCAGGCTTGTTAATTGTCGGCGGCGCATCTCATTCTGTTGATTCAAATATTGCAGGCGGCAGGGGATTCACCGCTATTATGGTTTCCTGGCTTGCAAAATTTAATCCTGTTTATATGATTCTCACCTCGCTTTTGCTTGTGTTCCTGAGCAGAGGCGCTGATGAGGTTTCGTCAAAGTTCGGCCTGAATTCTGATTTTTCACAGATTTTAACCGGTATAATTCTTTTCTTTATTATCGGCTGTGAGTTTTTCATTAATTACGAGCTTCATTTCAGAACAAGTAAAAAAGAATCGAAGGAGGATAAATAATATGGACTTTGTGTTTCAGTTTATCTCCCGTTCTATAATGCAGGGAACGCCGTTGCTTTATGGCGCAACCGGTGAAATTGTCACCGAAAAATCAGGCAACTTAAATCTCGGTATTCCGGGAATTATGTATGTTGGAGCTATTTCAGGCGTTATCGGCGCATTCTTTTATCAGACTAATGCAACAAGAATTAATTCCTTCATTGCTGTTTTAATTCCGCTTCTTGCAAGCGTTATCGGCTCTCTTTTGGTAACCCTTATTTATTGTTTCTTAACAATCACATTAAGGGCAAATCAGAATGTAACCGGTCTTGCAATCACAACCTTCGGCGTTGGATTCGGCAATTTTTTCGGCGGCTCATTAATCAAGGTTTTAAGAAGCGATGTTCCTTATCTTGCTTTAACAAATATTGCTGCTGCTTTCAAAAAAAACTTGCCGTTTGCAAATGATATGGGAGCATTCGGAAAAATGATTTTCAATTACGGCTTTATGGTGTATTTGTCAATCATTATTGCTGTTGTTGCAAGCTTTATCCTTAAAAAGACAAGGCTTGGCCTTCAATTAAGAGCTGTCGGAGAAAGCCCTGCAACAGCTGATGCAGCAGGCATTAATGTCAATGCTTATAAATATGCTGCAACCTTAGTTGGTGGTGTTATTGCCGGCCTTGGCGGTTTGTATTACGTTATGGATTACAGTAACGGCATTTGGTCAAATAACGGCTTTGGAGATCGCGGCTGGCTTGCAATCGCAATTGTTATTTTTGCAATCTGGAAGCCTGATCTTGCAATCCCTGGTTCTTATGTTTTCGGCGCATTATATATCTTGTTCACTTATATTACCGTTCCGATGACATATATTCCGATTATTCAGATGTTGCCTTATGTTGTAACCATTTTTGTTCTTGTAATCGTTTCGGCAAGAAAGAAAAAGGAGCATCAGCCCCCGGCAGCACTTGGGCTTTCGTATTTCAGAGAAGAAAGATAACAGGAGATTTTTATTATGCAGTTACATCCGGATGTTGAAAGGGTTTTGGTTTCTCAGGAGGAGCTTGCTGAAATAAATAAAAGGCTTGGAGAACAGATAACAAGGGATTTTAAGGGCAAAAATATTATTGTTCTCGGTATTCTAAAAGGCTGTATTTTCTTTATGACTGATTTGGTTAGAAACATTAATCTGCCACTCAGCATAGATTTTATGGCGGTTTCCTCTTATGGCTCCGGCACCCGTTCCTCGGGAAGAGTCAAAATAACCAAGGATGTTGATATTGATTTGGATGGCTTTGATGTAATCCTTGTTGAGGATATTCTTGATAGCGGTAACACCTTAAAATATGTTTCCGATATTCTCAAAACAAGGGGAGCCAATTCAATCACGATTGTAACACTTCTTGATAAAAAGGAAAGAAGGGTTGCCGATATCAAGGCTGATTATGTTGGCTGTGATGTGCCTGATGAATTTGTTGTCGGCTACGGGCTTGATTATAATCAGCAGTATCGCAATCTCCCTTATATCGGCGCATTAAAGCGTTCTGTTTACGAATAAGAATTGATCAGAAAAAAGCACTCTGTTTTTAGCAGAGTGCTTTTTTGTTACTTTATTATTAAAATTTGTTAATTTTATATATTTATTTAATAGAATTATTGTAATATTTATAATCGTTTTATTTAAAAAAGATATTTATTTTGTAACAGAATAATGATATAATATTACAAACTGTGTTTCTATGCGATGTTTTAACTGATTTGTAAGATTTTGTGAGGTGCTGCATTGAAAAAACTGAAAATTGTTGTTTCAATTCTGCTTGCTTTCCTGCTGTTCAGCGGGTGCTCCTCTTTCAGGCTTGCAAGCTCTGTTGATGAATTGATTTCTCCTGTTTCTCCGCAAGGGAACGATGCCGCAATTCAGAATGCGCTTTCTGCTTACACTAATGATGGCTATTCTTTAAAATCGCCTTCTTACGGAGAATATACATCTGCTTATATTTTTTATGATGTTGATAATGACGGCGAGGAGGAGGCCATTGTTTTTTACGAGGCCGCAAAAGATCTTGGCTTAATTAATATGGCGGTGATTGATAAAACCGGCGAAAAAAAAGATTGGCAGGTTATATTTAATCTGACAACTGAGTATCCCGAGGTTTATTCAATTGATTTTTCTGATTTAACCGGAGACGGTTTGCCGGAGCTTATCGTTCTTTGGGATGTTATTAAAAACTCAAGCAGCCATTTGTTTTCCGTTTATACACAAAAGGGAACAGTTGGAAGCGGCTATGAATTAACCGAAATAGACAACAGCTTAACGATTAATTATTATATCACGGTTGATCTTAAAAGCTCGGGCGTTAATAACGTTCTTGCCTTTACAATTGATTCAGGTGATTCGGTTTCTGCTTCTGCAACGCTATATTCATATCAAAACGGCAGGGAAATGCTTGGTAAAACAAAGTTGGACGGGCATATAAGTTCTTATAAAAGCATCAAAAGCGATGTTCAGGATGGCAGAGTTTTTGTTTTTGCAGATGCAGTTAAATCAAACGGAACTCAGATGTTAACAGAAATAATTATGTGGTCTGATTATTATAACACTGTTGTTTCTCCGTTTTACAGTTATGACACGGGCGTAACCAAAAAAACCACCCGTAAAGCAAAGGTGGTTTCCTGCGATATAAACGGTGATGGGCTTATTGAGGTTCCAATTGATGCGGAATACGATTTCGGACATGATGATGTCTATGCTGTTGATTGGTGCAGATATGAGGGCTCGGTTTTGCATCATTATTGTTACAGTATTGTTTCAGAGAATTCAGGCTATCAGCTTGTTATGCCGGAGGAAATGCTCAAAACCATTGAGATTGTGCCTTCCGATAACGAATTAACGTTTAATGATGCAGATGGCAATTTGATATTCAAAATAATGTCAACCGCTAAAACTGATTTAAGCGCTGAAGAAAGCAATAATGAGGTTATGAGTAATGCCGGTTACAGTTATATTGCTGTTTTAGGCGATTCAGATAAGAATAATTTAACAATAGATGAAATTAAAGAAATGATTAAATCTCTTGATTAATAAAGGAGTAAGATGATGAAAAAGGTACTTGTTGCTGAGGATGAGGAATCCATCCGCGAGTTTATTGTCATTAATTTAACAAGAAGCGGTTATGAGGTTGAACAGGCAGAAAACGGCGCAGAGGCTCTTAAAATCTTTTCTGAGGATGAGAACAGCTTTGATGTTGCAATTCTTGATATTATGATGCCTGAAATTGACGGCTTAACGGTTTGCAAGGAGCTCAGAAAGAAATCCTCCGATTTGGGAATTATTATGCTTTCCGCTAAAACCCAGGAAATGGATAAGGTTCAGGGGTTTTTATTCGGCGCTGATGATTACGTAACAAAGCCGTTTTCTCCAAGCGAGCTTATGGCGCGCGTTGATGCTGTTTATCGTCGCGTTGAGATGACAAGAGGATTTAGAAAAACAGATTACCCGGGCGAATCAATTGTTCTTGATGAATTTGAACTTAATCTCAGAAATCGCACACTTTCTAAATCATCAACACTTATTGAGTTAACGCAGGTTGAATTTCAGATTATTGAATATTTCTTTAAAAATCCCAACGCTGCTTTGAGCAGAACCGATATTTTAAAGCAGGTTTGGGGCAGCAATTATTTCGGCGATGAAAAAATTGTTGATGTTAACATTCGCAGATTGCGCATGAAGGTTGAGGATAACCCTTCCTCGCCAACAAGGCTTATAACAATTTGGGGCCTTGGATATAAGTGGGTTAGCAATTCATAAATAATTAAATCAATAGTTTTCACGGAAGTATCGTTGATGAAAGAGAAGCTTGTTGAAAAATTGAAAAACATTAGGCTTGAGGGCTTAACAAGGCGCTGGGCAATTAATATTATCGGCTTTGTTGTGGTTATATTAATTGCAGCCTTTGTTTTTGCATGCTTTTCAATAAAAAACTATTATTATAATTCTGTTGAAAATATTTTGTATAGCGGTGCATCTTCAAATGCAGTAAGCTATTTTTCTTCAAATCTTGATTCCGGCACAGCGCTTGCCGCATCCGCTCCCGATTTTATTGATAGTTATGTTTATAAGGATAAAACCACAATCTGGGTTGTTGATGATCAAGGAAATGTGCTTGCTTCTTCTAACGGCTTCATTATTGATAAATGTGAAATGCCGGATTATTCAGAGGCAATTAACAGCTCTGCCGGAACCGGAAAATATATTGGCAAGATATATAATCACGGCGAAAAAATAATGGCTGTGTCAAGAGTCATCTGCGATTCAAACGGAACGAAAGTCGGTGCTGTCAGAGTTATGGCAACGATTGAAAAGGTTGATTATCAAATTGCAGTAATCGTCTTTCTGATATTTTTGATTTTAATTGGAATTCTTTTTATCATCATTTTTTCAAATTTGTTTTTTATACGCTCAATTATTATTCCTGTTCGTGAGATAACGGATATCACAAAAGAGATATCAAACGGCAAATTTGATGTCAGAATCGAAAGAAAATATGATGATGAAATCGGCGATTTGTGTGATTCAATCAACTCGATGGCATCGGATATTTCCGCAGCCGATAAGATGAAAAATGATTTCATTTCAACAATTTCTCATGAGTTGAGAACTCCGCTCACTTCAATAAAAGGCTGGGGCGAAACGCTCTATTATAACCGCGAAGAAGAAATGGACGAGCTTACTAATAAGGGCTTACAGGTTATCGTTAAGGAAGCCGGTCGTCTTGAAGGCTTTGTTGAGGAACTGCTTGATTTCAGCAGACTTCAGAGCGGCAGAATGAATCTTAAGCTTCAGAAAACCGATATTTTTGCAGAGCTTGATGAAACTGTGTTCACATTCCGTGAAAGGGCAATGCGTGAGGGCATTGAGGTTAAGTATAGCATTCCTGAATTTGCTGCGCCTGCAGATGCTGATCCAAACAGACTTAAGCAGGTGTTCATGAATATTCTTGATAACGCTTTGAAATATTCAAGAGCGCCGTCAAAGATATTTGTTAAAGCAGAATTTGCAAAGCTTAACGGCGGTGATGCCGTAAAGATTTCAATTGCTGATCAGGGATGCGGTATTTCCAAAGAGGATTTGCCCCATGTTATGGAGAAATTCTATAAAGCAAACGTCTCCGTCAGAGGCTCCGGAATCGGCCTTGCCGTTACCAATGAGATTGTTAATCTCCATAACGGTAAGCTTGATATTAACAGTGTTGAGGGCAGGGGTACTTTGGTAACTATTTATCTCCCTGTTGAAAGCGCCCCAACAAAATCTGAAATTGACAATTCCGGTGCTTCAAATAACGAAGTAACTGATGAGGATATAAAGCTGAAAGGTTAATAATAATGAGTAAAAAAACGCATAAAACCTCTGTTGGCGGGCAGGCTCTCATCGAGGGCGTTATGATGCAGGGGCCAAAGGGAATGGCAACTGCAATCAGGCAGCCGGATAAGGAAATCAGGATTGATTATCATGAGGTTAAGCATATAAGGGATAAATATAAGTTTTTCGGTCTTCCTCTTATTAGGGGAATGGTCAATTTTGTTGAGTCTATGATTATGGGCTATCGCACTCTTATGTTCTCTGCCGAGGTTTCGGGTATGGAGGATTATGATGAGGCAAATATGAGCAAGTTTGAAAGATGGCTTGATAATAAATTCGGCGATAAGCTTATGGGCATTGTAACTGCCATCGGCTCGGTGCTCGGTGTTGCGCTGGCGTTTGCGCTTTTTATGTATTTTCCGGTGCTTGTGTTTAACAGGCTCAATGCATGGACTTCCGCTGATTTATCAAATTATCAGGGGCTTATTGAGGGCGTGCTCAAAATTGCAATTTTTGTTGTTTATATTGCGCTTGTAAGCCGTATGGAGGATATAAGGCGCGTGTTTATGTATCATGGTGCCGAGCATAAATCAATTGCGTGCTATGAAGCCGGCAAGGAGCTTACAGTTGAAAATGTAAGGGAATGCTGCCGCTTTCATCCGAGATGCGGAACATCTTTTATATTTGTTATGCTGATTTTCAGCATTGTTATTTACACGATTGTTTCAAAGCTTTTTCCGTCAATTGCGCAGATAAGAGTTCTCTGGATGCTGTTAAAACTCCTTTTTCTGCCGATTATTATGGGAATCGGCTATGAGTTTATCAAGTATGCCGGAAGGCATGATAATGCTTTTGTAAAAATTCTTTCCGCTCCGGGGCTCTGGATGCAGAGGCTGACAACAAAGGAGCCCACCGATGATATAATTGAGGTTGGCATTGCCGCAATTCAGGCTGTTATTACGGAAAATCCGGAGGATGATGAAATCAAATGATTTTAAAAGAAGCGTTTGATTATTCCCTTGCTTTTCTGAAAACAAAAAGTGCTGATGAAGCGGAGTTTAAAGCGCTCTGTCTGGTCTGCTCTCTGGCAGGTGTTCGCAACAGTCAGTTTGAGCAGAAGAAAAGCGAAGCCTTTTCCTTTGATTTGCTTGATGAAAAGCTTTCTCTGCTTGCCGGCGGAGAGCCGCTCCAATATGTTATCGGCAAATGGGATTTTTATGAAAGTGAATTTTTCGTTGGCAGGGGAGTTTTGATTCCTCGCCCGGAAACGGAGGAGCTTGTTGAGCTTGCAATAAAAGAAGCCAAAAAGTTTTCAACGCCCGTTGTTTATGATCTTTGCTCGGGCAGTGGGTGTATCGGAATCAGTATTGCAAAAGCTCTGCCGGATTCAGCGGTTTATTGTGTTGAAAAAAGCAAGAATGCATTTAAATATTTGGAGGAAAATATTATTCTTGCTCCAAATGCTTGTTCGATTAAAGGCGATATCTTCAAACCTGAAGAATTTATTGATTCTTTTAAGAAAGCAGATGTGATAGTTTCTAATCCGCCTTATATTAGGAGTGACGAGATTCGTTCTCTGCAGACAGAGGTGCAAAAAGAGCCGATTATAGCTCTTGATGGTGGTGTCGACGGCCTTGATTTTTACAGGGCGATAATTAAAAACTTTTCCAATCACCTTAATCAAAACGGCGTTTTGATTTTAGAAATCGGAAATGAGCAGGGAGAGAGCGTATCTGAAATGCTGGTATCTTCAGGCTTTTCTGATGTTGAGATTATTAAAGATATTTACGGCAATGACAGAATTGTCAAAGCAAAATAAAGTCAGGTGTTTTTATGTCATTATTCAGCATAATAAGGTCAGGCAATGCCCCCTTGGCGATACTTATGATTTTATCAAGGGCGTTCGTTGTTTTTCTTTGCCTTCCGGTTCATGAATTTGCTCACGGATACGCCGCATATAAAATGGGGGATAACACTGCAAAAAATCTTGGCAGATTAACATTAAATCCGCTTGCTCACTTGAACCCCATCGGAACGGTAATGATTTTCCTTTTCGGAATAGGTTATGCACAGCCTGTGCCTATTAATCCCAGAAATTTCAAGAATTTTAAAAAGGGAATGGCGCTCACGGCTTTTGCAGGGCCTCTTGCAAATGTTGCAATGGCGTTTATATTTGGCTTCCTATATGGCCTTTTTGCTTTTATTTCTGCTAAAACCGATTTCGCTGCGATTGACTATATTGGTTTGTTTTTCTATTTTGCGGCGGAGATTAACGCTATGCTTGCCGTTTTCAACCTTCTTCCTATCCCTCCGTTGGACGGCTCACGAATTCTCGGCGTTGTCCTTAAAGGCAAAGCTTATGAGCTTTATTACAGATATGAGCGCTATATTATGATTGCACTTTTGCTGCTTTTATTCTTTGGCTTTTTAAGCACTCCAATTTCTTTGTTAACAAATCTTTTGATGAAGATTGTGCTTTTTATACCTAAACTTATTTTCGGATTATAAGATTATATGGAACAAATAAATTATAAATTAGAGGTGTTTGAGGGCCCTATGGATCTTCTCCTTCACCTCATAAGTAAGCATAAACTGAATATTAATGATATTCCGATTGCGGAGCTTGTTAATCAGTATCTTGATTATGTCCGCCAAATGGAAGACGCGGATTTTGAGGTTGCAGGCGATTTTCTTGAAATGGCCGCAAGGCTGATTTATATTAAAACGGTTTCGCTCCTTCCTCGCCATGAGGAGGCTGAAAAGCTAAAAAAAGAGCTCACGGGCGAGCTTATTGAATATCAGGCTTGCAAGGAAATGGCGGAGAAATTAAGCCATCAGACAGACGGCTTTAATCGCTTTGTGCGCGAACCCCAGCCCGGTTATATCAATTATGATTATGAACGCTTTCATGAGGGTGAGGAGCTTCTAAATGCCTATATTGCCGCTGCAGGCAAGGCACAAAGAAAGTTGCCGCCGCCCCTTGAATCTTTTAAGGGCATTGTTGCCCGCAAATTTGTTAATGTTGCAAGCAAAATAACAACTGTAATGCGCAAATTGAACACAAAAAAGAAAACACGATTTCTGGATTTATTTTCGGACGCGCAATCAAAAAGTGATTTGGTTGCAACCTTTCTTGCGGTTTTAGAGCTTGCAAAAACAAAAAAGATTTCAATTGAGGGCTCAATTGATAATCCCGATGTTGAATTGATTGATGAGGTGAACAGCATTGAAGAATGAGAATAATATTATCGCAAGGCTTGAAGCAATGCTGTTTGCATCCGGCGAGCCTATTGAGGCTGCAAGGCTTGCAGAGGTTTTGGAGCTTGATGTTGAAAACATCACCAAAATGCTTGGCGCTCTTGCAGATACATATGATGAAAGAAACAGCGGCATCCGTCTTATCAGAATTGACGGCAAATACCAGTTCTGCACCCGCGAGGAATATGCGGATGATGTGCGAAAGCTGCTTGAAATAAAGAAAAACACGCCTCTTTCCCAGGCTGCGTTTGAGGTTTTGGCAATTGTTGCTTATAATAAAACAGTAACAAAAAGCTTTATTGAGCAAATCAGGGGTGTTGATTGCTCCGGCTCAATTGCAAATCTTGTTCAGAAAGGTCTGATCGAGGAAAAGGGAAGGCTTGATTTGCCCGGCAGGCCGCTTGTTTACGGCACTACGGACAGATTTTTGAGATGCTTTTCTCTCAACAGCCTTGATGATTTGCCTGATTTGCCGAAAATAGAGGACGTTGAAAAGCTTGCAAAGGAGAGCGGGCAAACAACGCTTTTTGATGATAATTCAGAGCAAAACGGGGATATTTCAGAGGCAGATGAAGAAACAGGTGAGGATTTGATATGACGGTGTTTTTGATTATAGTTGCCGTTCTGGCAATCTTAATTACAATAATCCTTTCAATTTCCGCCACCTTCACAATTATTTATGATAATAAATGGACAACAAAGATCAAAGTTCTTTGGATTGAAAAGGATATTGAATTAACGAAAATTCTTTCCTTTGTTCTGTTTCCAAAGGAAAATGCTGAAATAGTTAAGGAACAGAGAAAGGCTCCGGAGGCTAAAAAAGAGCCTGAAAAACAGGTTGAAGCGGAATCAGTTTCTGTTGAGAAAACCGATACGGAAATTGTGATTAAGCCAGTTGAAACAGATGTTGAAGCGCAAAATGCAGAGGATGAAGAAAAGCCGACTCCCAAGCCTCAAAAAGAGAAGAAGACAAATTATATTAAATCCCTTTGGGATAAGGAAGGCATCGTCGGCATTATGGGGCTCGTAACAAATATGCTTGAAACGGCAAACAGCGCAATAATAACTTTTTTTAGGGGCTTCCATATTTATTCTTTTTATGTTAAAATAATAGTCGGCGGCGGTGATGCTGCGGATATTGCAAATGCTTACGGCAGATTGTGTGCGTTTTATTATCCAATCAAGGGCGCAATCTTAAACGGAATGCATGTTGATAA
>DCTO01000076.1 GCA_002329285.1 Ruminococcaceae bacterium UBA1438 | reverse complement strand
GATCAAGGAGCTGCAGGAATTCATTCAGCGCTTTTCTGCAAATGCTTCAAAATCAAAGCAGGCAACAAGCCGCAAAAAGCAGCTTGACGCGCTTGAAATGATTGAAATGCCCGTTTCCTCCCGCCGTTTTCCGTATGTTGATTTTAAGCCGGACAGGGAGTGCGGCAACGATATGCTGCGCGTTGATCATCTTTCAAAAACCATTGGTGATCGCAAGGTGCTTGATGACGTTTCATTCGTTATTCATCCCAGGGAGAAGG
The DNA here is from genome assembly GCA_002329285.1 of Ruminococcaceae bacterium UBA1438. Lineage (GTDB taxonomy): Bacteria > Bacillota > Clostridia > Oscillospirales > Acutalibacteraceae > Eubacterium_R. The sequence goes on along the minus strand of DCTO01000076.1, from coordinate 2,598 downwards.
TTGCCTTCGTTGGCTCCGATGCCGTTGCAAAAACAACTCTTTTCNNTATTTCCCGAGCGATAACAGCGAGTATTTTGACGGCTGTGATTTAAGCCTTGTTGACTGGCTTCGTCAGTTTACAACCCTTATCCTTGAGGCGGATTTAAGAAGCTGGCTCGGCAGAATGCTTTTCAGCGGAGATGAGGCGCTCAAAAAGGCAAGCGTGCTTTCGGGCGGAGAGCGTGTTCGCTGCATGCTTTGCAAAATGATGCTTTCAGGCGCAAACGTGCTTATCCTTGATGAGCCGACTAACCATCTTGATCTTGAATCCATCACCGCTCTTAACAACGGCCTTATCCGATATCCTGAAACCGTGCTTTTCACCTCACATGACCATCAGTTTATTCAGACGATTGCAGACCGCGTTATCGAAATTGCAGATGGCGGAATCACTGATTTCAAGGGCACTTATGATGATTTCATTGAAAGCTTTGACGAGGAAAAGCTGAAGAAATACAGAAGCACCTATTAATATGAATAAGAAAACCTATAAACTGCTTGAAAACTATATGCTCTCCTGTATGGAGGACAGCGCTCACGATAAGGAGCACGTTTATCGCGTGCTTTATGTTGCGCTGGATATTGCTAAAACAGAGCCGTCTGCAAATTTAGATATTCTTGTTGCCGCCTGCCTGCTTCACGATATCGGCAGGCGCGAGCAGTTTGAAAATCCCGCTCTCTGCCATGCGCAGGTCGGCGCAAAAAAGGCGCACGGTTTTCTGCTTGAAAACGGCTTTGATGAAAGCTTTGCAGATGAGGTTTCCCATTGCATAAGCACTCACCGTTTCAGGGGCGATAATCCGCCGCAGAGCATTGAGGCGAAAATCCTTTTTGATGCCGATAAGCTTGATGCAACGGGCACTCTGGGCATTGCAAGAACCTTGCAGTATAAGAGCGCCTTCAGAGAGCCGCTTTATTCGGTTGATGAAAACGGCTGCGTGCTTGACGGCACCGGCGAAGCAACTCCCTCCTTTTTTCAGGAATATAAATTCAAGCTTGAAAAGCTTTATTCCCGCTTTTTAACAGAGCGGGGCAGAGAGCTTGCGCTGAAGCGCCGCGAAGCTGCGGTCAGCTTTTATAACGCCATGCTCTCTGAAACGCGCCCCTTTTATGAAAAGGGCAGGGCGCTTTTAAATGAATACCTTGAATAAAAAAACAGGCTGTCAATAACAGCCTGTTTTTAGCTTTTATCCCTGATAAGTGGGTGCGTTTTTCGGTGATTTTCCTTTGATAACCTTGTGGTAATAATCATATGTCATCGGCTTATCATCATTCAGCACGTCGCAATCCGTAACCTTGCCAAGGAAGATTGTGTGCGTTGGGGTTTCAACACTGTTAATCACCTTGCAGGTGATGTAGCTCATTGCGTCGGGCAACACAGGAAGCATTTCCTTAATCAGAGGCTCTATGCCCTCAAATTTATTGAAATCCCTTCCGCTTTTGAAGCCAAAGGTGCCGATAAGCAGTGGCTTAACATTTTCGCCAAGAATGTTGATTGCAAAAACGCCCTTATCTTTGATGCATTCGTTTGTGTAATTATCATGGTTAATTGAAACTGCAATGATTGCCGGCTCGGCGGTTATCTGCATTGCGCAGTTTGCCGTGCAGCCTGTGGGCTTGCCGTCACCCCAGGTGGTGATAACGTAAACCCCGTAGGATAAATTAAAAATTGCCTGCTTGTTCATAAAACCTTCCTTTCATTATATTATATTGGTTTGACAATTTGTTTTGATTATTCTATAATTTAGCGGAGGTGAGATTATGAATTTTAAAAACACTGCTCTTGTTATGCTTGTTCTTTTGATTGTTGCCGTCGGCGCCGCGCTTGGCTTCAGGGGCTACAACAGCAAGGATGATTTTGAAGCCACCACAACCATCCAGCAGGCAGCAAATGAAGCCGAAAGCACCGAAGCCGCTTCAACCGCAAGCGAAGAAAACGAAACCTATATTTACGTTGTTCCGGAAGAAACAACCTCTGAAAGCGAGGTTTATTACACCTTCCGCACTGATTCTCAATTTGATGAACATTTTGAAAAGCATAAGGCGGACACCCAAACCTCATCCAAAGAGGAATACCTTTACAGGGCAAATTACGTTATCACAAACGTAAATTCGCTTCACAAAACAGAGGCGGAGGATGGCGATGATATTTATTATCTTGAATCCACCAATGAAATCGTTTTCGTTTCAACAGACGGATATATTCGCACATATTTCTGCCCGGACAGCGGCAAGGCTTATTTTGACAAACAATAACAGCGTTTTATAATATCAAAGGCACTGCTTTTTTGCAGTGCCTTTTTTGCTGATTAACCGAAATATCTGTCAAGGAGACCCTTGAAAGCTTTACCGTGTCGTCCAAACATATTTCGCAGTCCAAATCAAAATGCAGTGGCTTTTGCTAATGACTGCTGCATATGTTTCTCCTCTCAAATCAAAATTTCGCTTCGCTGCTTTTTGATTTGTAAATTGATATTAAGCAAGACACTGCGTTGCTATTAACACGGCGATATTCGTTTATTAACCGAAATATCTGTCAAGGAGACCCTTGAATGCTTT
>DCTO01000022.1 GCA_002329285.1 Ruminococcaceae bacterium UBA1438 | reverse complement strand
GTCCATTTTTACGGACTTGTGCAATTAGCATTCACTCTCTTTTTTTCTGTTAAATCATTTCTTTAAGATATTTCCCGGTGTATGATTTTTTCACCTTGGCAATTTCTTCAGGGGTGCCGGTTGCAACAACCGTGCCGCCGCCATTACCGCCTTCAGGCCCCAAATCAATAATGTGATCAGCCGTTTTAATTACATCAAGATTATGCTCAATAACAACAACCGTATTTCCGGAATCAACAAGCTCATTCAAAACGTTAATCAGCTTGTGAACATCATAGGTGTGAAGCCCGGTTGTCGGCTCATCAAGAATATATATGGTTTTGCCTGTTGAGCGTTTCATAAGCTCTGTTGCAAGCTTAACGCGCTGCGCCTCACCGCCCGAAAGTGTTGTTGCAGGCTGGCCGATTTTAATATAACCAAGTCCAACATCAGAAATCGTTTTAAGCTTTCGGAAGATTTTGGGCTGCTGCTTAAAGAATTCCATCCCCTCATCAACAGTCATTTCCAAAACCTCAAAAATGTTCTTGCCTTTAAATTTTACCTCCAGCGTTTCGTGGTTGTACTTTCTGCCGGAGCAAACCTCACACGGAACATATACATCTGCAAGGAAATGCATTTCGATTTTAACGATACCGTCGCCCTGGCAGGCTTCGCATCTGCCGCCCTTAACGTTAAATGAGAAACGGTTAGATTTATATCCTCTCATTTTTGCATCCGGCGTTTGCGCAAACAGATCACGGATATCGTTAAAAACGCCGGTATAAGTTGCAGGGTTTGAGCGAGGTGTTCTGCCTATCGGTGACTGGTCAATATTAATAACCTTATCAAGAAATTCCGTGCCATTGATTTCTTTAAACTTACCGGGACGCTTTTTTGCTCCGTTAAGCTCATTTGCAAGCTGCTTATAAAGTATTTCGTTAATAAGGCTTGATTTTCCCGAACCTGAAACACCGGTTACAGCAACAAAGCTTCCGAGCGGAATATCAACATTAAGCTTTTTAAGATTGTTTTCTTCAGCACCGATAATATGCAGATAATGCCCGTTACCCTGCCGCCTTTTTTGCGGAACGGGGATTTTTCTTTTTCCCGAAAGATACTGCCCCGTAATTGAGTTTTCACAGGCAATAATATCATTAACCGTGCCGGCACATATGAGCTCGCCCCCGTGAACGCCGGCACCCGGTCCTATATCCACAACGTAATCCGCGGCGCGCATTGTGTCCTCATCATGCTCAACGACAATCAAGGTGTTACCAAGATCACGAAGATGCTTTAAAGTGCCAAGCAGCTTATCATTATCTCGCTGATGAAGTCCGATTGAAGGCTCATCAAGAATATAAAGAACTCCCATCAGAGAAGAACCAATCTGCGTTGCAAGCCTGATTCGCTGCGCCTCTCCGCCGGAAAGAGTTGCTGCCTCACGCGCGAGTGAAAGATAATCAAGGCCAACGGAATTCAGGAAATTGAGACGCTCTGATATTTCTCTTACAATCAGGTTCCCGATTAGCTTTTCCTTATCTGTTAGCTCAAGATTATTAATAAAGTCAAGTTCCTCTGAAATTGACATGCAGCAGAATTCATAAATGTTTTTGCCGCCAACAGTTACCGAAAGCATCATCGGTGCAAGCCTTGCGCCCTTGCAATCCGGACATGAGGATGCAACCATAACACTTTCAATTTCCTGCCTTGCCCAATCGGAATTAGATTCATTATATCTGCGCTGAAGATTGTTAATAACGCCCTCAAAATCATTGGTATATGTTCCTGATCCGTAAGAGGTTACGCGTTTCATTTTAATCTTTTTGCCGTTTGTGCCGTAAAGGATTGCGCGAAGCCCTTCCTTTGGCAGCAAATCAATTGGCATATCAAGCGAAAAATCATATTCCTTTGCAAGAGCCTCAAAGTACATTCTTGCAATTGAGGAGCCATCTGCAACATTCCAGCCGCTTGCCTTAATAGCGCCCTGATTGATAGAAATCTTTTTATTCGGTATAATCAGATTTTCATCAATTTCCATAAATGTTCCCAGACCGGAGCATTTTTTGCAAGCTCCGTAAGGATTGTTAAACGAGAACATTCTCGGGCTCATTTCCTCAATCGAAACACCGTGCTCCGGGCAGGCATAATTGAGGGAAAACAGCTCATCACCCTTATCAACGATGTTGCAGACAACCAAGCCCTTTGAAAGCCTGGTTGCAGTTTCAAGGCTATCTGTAAGCCTGCTTCTGATGCTCTCGCTGATAACAAGCCTGTCCACTATTACCTCAATATTGTGTTTTTTATTCTTATCAAGCTTTATTTCTTCAAAAAGATCATAAATGCTGCCGTCAATGCGAACACGGGAAAAGCCTGATTTTTTTACATCATCAAGCTCTTTAACATATTCACCCTTTCTGCCTCTGACAATTGGCGCCATAATCTGAATTTTTGTGCCGTCATTATAAGAAAGAATCCTATCAACAATCTGATCAACTGTCTGCTGGGAGATTTCCCTGCCGCAAATCGGGCAATGCGGAACACCGATTCTGGCATAAAGAAGCCTTAAATAATCATAAATTTCCGTTACAGTGCCTACAGTTGAACGCGGATTTTTTGAAGTGGTTTTCTGATCAATTGATATTGCCGGGCTGAGACCTTCAATATAATCAACATCGGGCTTTTCCATCTGACCAAGAAATTGGCGTGCATATGATGAAAGGCTTTCAACATAGCGGCGCTGCCCTTCTGCATAAATAGTGTCAAACGCAAGGCTGGATTTGCCGGAACCGGAAAGCCCTGTAAAAACAACAAGGCTGTCTCTCGGAATCTTAACATCTATATTTTTAAGGTTATGCTCCCTTGCACCTTTAACGATTATATCCTTAATCATCAGTTTCTCCCTTTAACTCCTTAATTTTATCTCTGAGATAAGCTGCATGCTCAAATTCAAGCATTTTTGCGGCTTCTTTCATCTCTCTCGTCAGCGATTCAACAAGCTTTATGCGCTCTCTCTTTGGCATATAATGCTTGCCCTTTGACTCAAGCTTTTCTTTTGAGGTGATTTCAAGCACCCGGCGAACATCCTTTTTGATAGTTTCCGGTGTTATGCCATGCTCCGTATTATATTGCTCCTGAATAGTTCTTCTGCGCAGGGTTTCGGAAATTGCGCGCTCCATTGAAGGAGTAACCGCGTCAGCATACATAATAACCTCACCGTTAACATTTCTTGCGGCTCTGCCGATTGTTTGCACAAGCGAGGTTTCAGAGCGCAAAAAGCCCTCCTTATCAGCATCAAGAATTGCAACAAGCGAAACCTCAGGAATATCAAGACCCTCGCGCAAAAGATTTATTCCTACAAGCACATCAAATTTGCCGAGGCGCAGATCGCGGATGATTTCCATGCGCTCAATCGTGTCAACATCATGGTGCATATATCGCACCTTTATATCAAAGCCTTCAAGATAAGCAGTAAGGTCCTCCGCCATTGCCTTTGTTAAGGTGGTGACAAGCACCTTTTCGCCGCGCTCTGCCCTGATGTTGATTTCAGAAACAAGATCATCCATCTGATCATCGGTTGGCTTAACTGTAACCTTTGGATCAAGAAGCCCGGTCGGCCTGATAATTTGCTCAACAATTTGAGTTGAATGCTCTTTTTCAAAATCGCCCGGAGTTGCAGAGGTGAAAATAACCTGATTAACCTTGCCGTAAAATTCATCAAACTGAAGTGGCCTGTTATCAAAGGCTGACGGAAGTCTGAACCCATATTCAATAAGACTTGCTTTTCTGCTGTGGTCTCCGCCGTACATTCCCCTGACCTGCGGCAGCATAACGTGGCTTTCATCGCAGAAAAGGAGAAAATCCTTTGGAAAATAATCAAGCAAAGTGAATGGCGCCTCGCCGGGCATTCTTCCACTCATTATCGCGGAATAATTCTCAATACCCTTGCAAAAGCCCGTTTCCTGAAGCATCTCTATATCATTCATAGTGCGCTCTCGGATGCGCTGAGCTTCAAGAAGTTTGCCATTCTCCTCAAAATAAGCCACGCGCTCAACCATTTCATCATAAATCTGCTCAAGCGCCTTTTTCATTTTTTCCTGA
>DCTO01000120.1:19114-19665 GCA_002329285.1 Ruminococcaceae bacterium UBA1438 | reverse complement strand
AGGGCAGGGGATTGCCGCCCATGCTGTTTGCATTATTGAATAACGCATAAATCCTGCACATATTATTTGTGTGGGATTTTTTTATTTTAATATGCATTATTTATGCTATATTTTTTGAAATATTTGTTAATACTCTTGACAAATGGAAAAAACTTGCTAAAATAGTATTTAGCACTCAAGGGCAAAGAGCGCTAATTCAAATGAAATTTATAATCAGAGGTGATTTTTATGACAATCAAGCCACTTGCAGATAAGGTTTTGCTTGAGCAGTTTGAAGCTGAGGAAACAACCGCTTCGGGTCTTTATATTGCCGCTTCGGCGCAGGAGAAGCCTGAATTTATGAAGGTTGTTGAGGTTGGCCCCGGAACGGAAGAGGATCCGATGACGGTTGCCAAGGGCGATAAGGTTATCACCGCAAAGTATAGCGGCACAACAGTTAAGATTGACGGCAAGGAATACACAATTGCTTCCGTTAAAGATATTCTTGCAGTTGTTGAATAACCGCCACAAAATTAAAGAAAAGTGAGGTAATGCTTTATGGCAAAGGATAT
>DCTO01000120.1:0-19104 GCA_002329285.1 Ruminococcaceae bacterium UBA1438 | reverse complement strand
AGAAACGTTGTTCTTGATAAAAAATACGGCTCACCGCTCATCACTAATGACGGTGTAACCATCGCAAAGGAAATCGAGCTTGATAATGCGTTTGAAAATATGGGCGCACAGCTTGTTAAAGAGGTTTCCTCAAAAACAAATGATGACGCCGGCGACGGCACCACAACCGCAACCCTGCTTGCTCAGGCTCTCGTTCGCGAGGGTATGAAAAACGTTGCCGCAGGCGCAAACCCAATGGTTGTTAAAAACGGAATTAAAGCCGCTGTTAACGCAGCTGTTGATGCAATCAAGGCAAATTCACGCCAGGTTAAGGGCAGCGATGATATTGCCCGCGTTGCAACCGTTTCCGCCGCTGATGAATATATCGGCACTCTTATTGCAGATGCAATGGATAAGGTTTCTGCAGACGGCGTTATCACCGTTGAGGAATCCAAAACTGCAGACACTGTTTGCGAAGTCGTTGAGGGTATGCAGTTTGATAGGGGATATATCTCTCCCTATATGGTAACAGATACGGATAAGATGGAAGCCGTAATTGATGATGCGCTTCTTCTTATCACTGATAAAAAGATTGCAACCGTTCAGGATATTCTTCCTCTTCTTGAATCCGTTCTCAAGAGCGGCCAGAAGCTCGTTATTGTTGCAGAGGATGTTGAGGGCGAGGCGCTTCAAACAATTCTTCTCAATAAGCTTCGCGGCACCTTCACCTGCGTTTGCGTTAAGGCTCCCGGCTTTGGTGACAGAAGAAAAGAAATGCTCCAGGATATCGCTATTCTCACCGGCGGCCAGGTTGTAACCTCGGATCTCGGCATTGAGCTCAAGGATGCAACAATGGGCATGCTCGGCAAGGCTCGCCAGGTTAAGGTAACAAAGGAAAACACAATTATTGTTGACGGCGCCGGCAATTCCGATGAAATCAAGGCCCGTGTCGGCCAGATTAAAGCCGCAATTGAAACCACCACCTCTGATTTTGACAGAGAGAAGCTTCAGGAGCGTCTTGCAAAGCTTGCAGGCGGCGTTGCCGTTGTTAAGGTTGGCGCGGCAACAGAAACAGAGATGAAGGAAAAGAAGCTCCGCATCGAGGATGCCCTTGCAGCAACAAAGGCTGCTGTTGAGGAAGGTATTGTTGCCGGCGGCGGCGTTGCTCTCGTTAATGCAATTCCTGCTGTTCAGTCACTTCTTGAAACAGATGATGCTGATTTCAAAACAGGCGTTTCAATCGTTCTTAAGGCCCTTGAAGAGCCCGTTCGCCAGATTGCCGCAAATGCCGGTATGGAAGGCTCGGTTATTCTTGATAAGATTATCAGCTCCGATAAGGCTGATTTCGGCTATGACTTCGCTAAGAATGAATATTGCGATATGATGGAAAGCGGCATTGTTGATCCCGCAAAGGTAACTCGTTCTGCAATTCAGAATGCGGCCTCCGTTGCCTCAATGGTGCTCACAACCGAATCTCTTGTAACAGATATAAAAGATCCGCAGGCTGATGCTGCGCAGGCAGCTGCAATGGCTGCAGCAGCTCAGGGCGGTATGTATTAATAATTCAATTCTCCTTTCTTTTTTTGGTCGCCCTTCGGGGCGGCCTTTTTTCTTGCATTTTTTATTATCAGAGTTTATAATCGAATTATGCATAACGAACTGATTAATTATGATTTCATTTTTGATTTCATTGAAAGAAACCCTTTTCCCGATAATTCAAAAGCTGATTTTGCCTTTGTGCTTTGCCTTATTAAAAGGAATGATATCCTGCGCAGCGTTCTCTTGCGCCTTAAAGCTGATTATTTCTTTTCCCGCTTGATTGAAATAACCGATGTTATTTATGAAATTGAAACTCTCGCTCGGGAGCTTCAGCTAAACAAATATCTCCTCAATATTACGTTTATTCTTATTTGCCTGCCGGATTTGCTTAATGAATATATCGAGCAAGGTCTCGGCGAAGCGCTTTTTTACGAAACAATGCAGGATTTGGTTTATAAGAATAATGAATGTCTTTTTGTTAAGGGCTGCTCCGGAACCTTTAAGCTGAATTGGTATAATGCCTTTTTTCAGCTGCGTCGCTTTGCTTTCGGCAGATTTCAGTGCGAGCTCAAAGAGTTTGCGGAGGATTATGTTTTGATTTCAGGTTATAAAATCAGTAAAGGAGATTGCTATATAAACGTTCATATCCCGGCAAGCGGAATTCCCCTCACTGATGACGTCCGCCTTGAATCATATAAGAGGGCCTATACTTTCTTTAAGAGGAGCTTTGAAGGCGAAAAGGCTGTGTTTGCCTGCAATTCCTGGCTGCTTTATCCTAAAAACAAAGCATTTCTTCCCGAATATTCAAATACACTTAAATTTATGCAGGATTATGAAATTATTAAAAGCTACCCACTTGATGAATTCACCGATTCGTGGCGTGTGTTCGGCAGCGATAAGCCGCCTTATAAGCTTTCAGAAAGCTCAAGTAGCCTTGCAAAGGCGCTTGCCGGCTGGATCAATTCCGGACACAAAACAGGTATAGGATTCGGCGTATTCCTTTTTGACGGTGAAAAAATCCTTTAATTTGCATAAATAAAAATTCTTGACAAATTAATAATTATGCATTATAATTATAAAAATTAATAAATAAACACATTGACGGGAACAAAAAGCGATTGCTTAACTTTTTCAGAGAAATGCCGGTTGGTGCAAGGCATAAAGGGCGCAGTTGTAATATCATCCCTGAGTGGCTGTGTTGAATTCAGTAAATGCAGACGGTGGCAACCGTTATTTTGCAAGCGAATGTTGGTTCGTTAAGTGCATCTTATGATGAAAAAGAGTGGTACCACGGTAAGTAATTATCGCCTCTTTGCCTTTTGGCAAAGGGGCGTTTTGTTTTGTTAAAAACCTTGATTTTGAGAGGAGATAAGAATATGGAAAATTGTGTTGAAATTCGCTGGCACGGCAGGGGCGGTCAGGGCGCTAAAACTGCTGCGCTTCTGCTTGCTGATGTTGCTTTTAAAACAGGCAGCTTTGTTCAGGGCTTTCCCGAATACGTTCCTGAAAGAATGGGCGCGCCGATAACTGCTTACAACCGAATAAGCAAAAACGAAATCCGTGTTCATTCAAATATTTATCATCCCGATTTCGTAGTTGTTGTTGATGAGGGGCTGCTTGAAGCCGTTGATGTAACAAACGGTCTTTCAGAGGATGGTGCAATTCTGATTAATTCAGCAAAGCCCAAGGAGGAGCTTATTCCTCACCTTCGCGGCTATAAGGGCAGGGTTTACACAATTGATGCGCGCAAGGTTTCCGTTGCCTGCCTCGGAAAATATTTCCCAAACACACCGATGCTTGCGGGAATTGTTAAGGTTTCCGGCGTAATGGATTATATTGAATTTATGAATGAGATGGAAGCCTCGTTTAATCATAAGTTTTCTTCAAAGCCGGAGGTTATTGAGGGCAATATGAAAGCGCTTAAAATGGCTTTTGATGAGGTTAAGTAAGGAGGGCGTAACATGAAATCTGATGTAAACAAACTTGGTCTTGACTGCAAATGGCAGGATTTAACGGAGGGTATGCAGATTTACGGTCCTGCAACCTCGCTCGAATTTAACACAGGTGAATGGAGCTCTGTTAAACCGGAGCTTCATTGGGGTAAATGCGTTCAGTGCCTTATGTGCATTCCTGTTTGCCCGGACAGCGCTATCCCCGTAATCGGCGGCAAGCGCGCTGATTTTGATTTTGATCATTGCAAGGGTTGCGGCATCTGCGTTAAGGCGTGTCACACCGGCGCAATCACGATGAAGGGAGTTAAGTAACCTATGTCAAGAAGAGACAGATTAAGCGGCAACGAAGCCGTTGCAGAGGCGCTTCGCCAGATTAATCCCGATGTTATGGCGGCGTTCCCGATAACCCCGTCAACAGAAATTCCGCAATATTTTTCAAAGCTTGTTGCAAACGGTCAGGTGGATTCCGAATTCATTCCCGTCGAATCGGAGCATTCTGCAATGTCCGCCGTTATCGGCGCAGAGGCAGCAGGTGCCCGTTCAGTAACAGCCACCTCTTCCGCAGGTATGGCGCTGATGTGGGAGGAATTATATCTCGCAGCATCAAACCGCTTGCCCTGCGTTTTAACTCTTGTTAACCGCGCGCTTTCAGGTCCGATTAATATTAACTGTGATCATAGCGATTCAATGGGCGCAAGGGATTCCGGCTGGATTCAGATTTATGCTGAAAATAATCAGGAGGTTTATGATAATCTGGTTATGGCTTATCGCATTGCAGAGCATAAAAAGGTTAAGCTTCCCGTAATGATTTGCCAGGACGGCTTTATAACCTCTCACGCGGTTGAAAATATCAATCTGCTTGAGGATGATGAGGTTAAGAATTTTGTTGGCGAATACGAGCCTGAAAATTATCTTTTGAATCCCGAGATGCCTATGGCGCTCGGTCCGTATTCCGTAACAAATTATTATTTTGAAGCAAAGCGTGCACAGGCGGAGGCTATGAAAGCGTCTAAAAAGGTTTGCATTGACGTTGCAAAGGAATTTGCAAAGCTGAGCGGCAGGGAATACGGCCTTTTTGAGGAGTATAAAATGAAGGATGCGGAGCTTGCGGTTGTTATTATCGGCTCTGCAGCAGGCACAACCAAGGATGCGGTTGATGCGCTTCGCAAAAAGGGCGTTAAAGCCGGCCTGGTAAAAATTCGCGTGTTTCGCCCGTTCCCGGCAGAGGAGCTTGCGAAGGCTCTTAAAAGCTGCAAGGCAATCGCTGTTATGGACAGAACTGAAAGCTTCAACGATGCCTTCGGCCCTCTCGGCGAGGAGGTTTCTGCCTCGCTTTACAGAGAAAAGGCAACACCGGATATTATTAATTATGTTTACGGCCTCGGCGGCAGAGATGTTCAGGTTTCCGATATGGAAGGCGTTTATAAAGAGCTTGAACGCATTGCAAAGGGCGGCAAGCCCGGCAACGCATATCGCTATCTCGGCGTAAGAGAATAGGAGGGCGGATTATGTATAATTTCAAAGAATTTGTCAGCAGGGAGGATCGCCTCGTAGGCGGGCACAGAATGTGCGCCGGCTGCGGCGGCACGATTGCTGTGAGGAATGTGTTAAAGGCTGTTAAGCCCGGCGATAAGGCCGTTGTGGGCAATGCAACGGGATGCCTTGAGGTTTCCTCCTTTATGTATCCTTACACTGCTTATAAGGATAGCTATATTCACAACGCATTTGAGAATGCAGGCGCAACTCTGAGCGGCGTTGAGGGCGCGTATAACGTGCTCAGGCGCAAGGGCAAGCTTGAGGATACTTATAAGTTCATCACCTTTGGCGGGGACGGCGGCACTTATGATATCGGCTTCCAATCCCTTTCCGGCGCAATGGAACGCGGGCATGATATGGTTTATGTCTGCTATGATAACGGCGCTTATATGAACACGGGAATTCAGCGTTCCTCCGCAACGCCGCAGTTTGCAGATACAACAACAACGCCCGTCGGCTCCGAATCAAGCGGTAAAGCGCAGTATCGTAAGGATTTAACCGCAATTATTGCAGAGCATAAGGTTCCTTATGTTGCGCAAACAACCTTCGTTCAGAATTTCCGTGATCTTCACGTAAAGGCTGAAAAAGCGATTTACACCAAAGGCCCGGCGTTTCTTAATATTATGGCGCCCTGCCCGAGAGGCTGGCGTTATGACACGCCGGATATTATGGAAATCTGCAGGCTTGCAGTTGAAACGCGCTATTGGCCTCTCTTTGAGGTTATTGACGGCGTATGGACTCTTAACTATGAGCCGCGCAAATACGTTCCGATTGAGGAATGGCTTTCAAAGCAGGGCAGATTCAAGCATATGTTTAAGCCCGGTAATGAGTGGATGATTGAGGAATTTCAGAAAGAGGTTGACCGCCGCTGGGATGAGCTCCTTCGCCGCTGTGACCGCAAAATGGGCGCGTAATAAAAGTATTAAGAGAAAGGTGTTTGCCTTTCTCTTTCTTTTATGGTATGATGTTGTTATGAGTAAGGTTAAAAGTTTTATTAAAAATTTTAAAAGTAAATATTCGTTTTCTAAAAGCCTTGCTCTGCTTTATATTGCAGAGCTCTTTTGCCGCGCGTTTAAATTGCGTGCGCTTTGTGAAAGAATATTGAAAAGCAAGGATGCAATAATTATTGATTATCTTAAAACACTTTTAACTCCGGTTTTGGAAGAGTATAAAAATGCGGATTTCAATTCTTGCAAATATCAGGAAAACGCTCCGATATTTATTTGCTGGTGGACGGGGGAGACCTCAGCTCCTCCTCTTGTTAAAGCCTGCATAAAAAGCATCAGGGCTAATGCGGAAAAGCACCCTGTTTACCTTATAAACAGTGAAAACTGCTTCGATTTTATTGACGCTCCCAATTATATAAAGGATGGGGTTAAAAACGGGAAAATCAAGCTTGTAACGTTCACTGATTATCTGCGATCCTCCTTGCTGTATAATTACGGCGGGCTTTGGCTTGATGCAACTATTTTTTGCACCGGTTCAATTTCAGAGCAGTGCTTTAAAGCTCCGTTTTTCAGCATTAAAATGCCTCCGATCCCGAATGAGCACACCGTTTCCGAATTCCGATGGACTGCCTTTTGCCTCGGCGGATTTAAGGGGCAGCCTTTGTTTGCATATATGAAATCGGCGTTTGATATGTATTTTTCAAAGCATACTGAGCTTATTGATTATTTTCTTGTTGATTATCTTATTGCTCTTGCTTATAATGAAATTCCCGAAGCGCGCCGGCTTATTGATGCTGTTGAGGTTAATAATCCTGATGTATATGCGCTTTCAGCAGCGTTTAAAACAGGTACTTCGGCAGAGGATTATAACAGAATTGTTTCTTCAAGCACTCAGCTTTATAAACTCTCCTGGCGAGAAAGCTATCCTTTGAAGGATAAAAACGGGAATGAAACGCTTTATTTTAAATTAATCGAAAAATAAACGGGATGCATCGGCATCCCGTTTTTCTTACATCTGAAAGTTTTTAATGTATTCATCAATGCAGGTCTGAATAATATCCATTGCCACATCCTTGTTCATAACCTCTGTAACCGAGGTTTCGCCCTTGCCCTTTTCCAGAGTTTTATAAACCTCAAAGAAATGCTTGATTTCCTCAAAACGGTGAGGGGGAAGCTGGTCAATATCGGTGTAAAAGCTGTAATTAGGGTCATTAATCGGCACGGCGATGATCTTTTCGTCCCTTGCGCCGTCATCCTCCATAATGAGAACGCCGATCGGCTTGCATTCAACAATCGTCATGGGTCTTATAATTTCACTGCAAAGCACGAGCACGTCAAGCGGGTCCTTGTCATTTGCGTAAGTGCGCGGAATAAAGCCGTAATTTGCAGGATAATGGGTTGATGTGAAAAGCACTCTGTCCAGCTTCAGCATGCCGGTTTCCTTATCAAGCTCATATTTGTTTTTGCCGCCCTTAGAAATTTCGATAACGGCGTAAAAGCAATCCTTTTTAATCCTTTTTGGGCTAATATCATGCCATATATTCATTAATGATCACTCCTTTGCTGAATTTATTCTATCATTAATTATTAATAATTACAATATTAAATTGAAAGAAAGCATCAAAAGATGTATAATATAAATATAAAAATAAGGGAGGAAAATTTATGCCATTCATTAAAACAAACACAAATCTTGCCGTCAGTAAGGAACAGCAGGAAGAGCTTAAATCCCGCCTTGGCGAGGCTGTTTCGCTTCTCGGAAAAAGCGAAAGCTGGCTTATGCTTGATTTTAATTACAGCAATAATATGTATTTCAAGGGGCAGAATATGCCAATGGCGTTTGTTGACGTTTCCGTTTTCGGTCAATCAAGCGATGAGCAGTGTGAGGCTATGACAAGGGAAATCTGCAAAATATTCAATGACGTTCTGGGCCTTGAGGCGGAAAGAATTTATGTTAAATACTCCGGCACAAATCAGTGGGGCTGGAATAATATGAATTTTTAGGTGATAAAAATGTCAGATGAAAATATAGAGAAACTGCAGTCAGTTATTGATGAAAGCAACCGCATCGTTTTCTTCGGCGGGGCAGGGGTTTCAACCGAAAGCGGCATACCCGATTTTCGCTCGGTTGACGGGCTGTACAACCGGAAATATGATTATCCTCCGGAGGAAATTCTTTCCCACAGCTTCTTTTTCAGGCATATGGATTATTTTTATAGTTTTTACCGCGATAAGCTCCTTTGCCTTGATGCTAAACCGAATGCCGCTCACCTTAAGCTTGCAGAGCTTGAGGCGGCGGGAAAACTATCCGCAGTTGTAACCCAGAATATTGACGGGCTCCATCAGAAGGCGGGCTCCAAAACCGTTTATGAGCTTCACGGCTCAACCATGCGCAATTATTGCATGAATTGCAAAAAGGCATTTTCTGCTGAATATATAGCTGATTCAAGCGGTGTGCCGAAATGCGATTTCTGCGACGGTATTATTAAGCCGGATGTTGTGCTTTATGAGGAGGGGCTGGACGGCAAAACGATTGACGGCGCCGTCAACGCCATTGCAAATGCCGATTGCCTTATAGTCGCCGGAACAAGCCTTGCGGTTTATCCTGCTGCAGGCTTTATCCGTTATTTCAAAGGCAGGCATTTTGTTTTGATTAACAGGGATCCAACGCCCGCGGATCAATATGCAGATCTGGTTATTCATGGCAAGGTTGGCGTGGTTCTTTCTCGAATTGTCGTTAAATAGCTGCAGCTTATTACGGCTAAATAAACTCTCAAAAATTGTGCAATACAACCAAAATTATTCAACAAAATGGCTTGAAAAGCGGTTAAACACTGTGCAAATATTACAAATGTAAACAAATTATAAACTGTAATAAATTTTCGTTGACTTTTTGAATTTGCTGAATATAATGAAGGTGCAATGAGGAATGAAAAACCCCGTTCGGCGGTGCTCCTTTTTGCAAATTTAATCTTTATAGGAGGCAGGTTTATTATGTTTAAGCTTTTACTTAAATGTGCCGAAATCCTCGCTTCTGGCGATGCGGCATATGTTAGCCTTAAAAGAGGTTTATAATTCATAATCTTTTTTCAAAGGCAAGGTTAAATGAAAATTTAATAACGTAGATCTGCCCCTGTGCTCAAATGAGCAGGGGCTCTTTTTTTAATCAATTTCCTCTTTTTGCATATTATGTAATATAAAATGTGAAAGAGGTATTTTTTATGTTCGTATATATAAAAATCGGTTCAATAACAACGGCGCAGAGAGCAGCGTACGTTTTGCGCGAAAACGGTATCAATGCCGTTATAAAAAGAATTGAAAAACCGAAGGAGGGCGATGGCTGCGGCTATGTTGTAAGCATAAATAAGAATAATATTATGAAAGCAAAAAATGCTTTGCGCAGAAGGGGAATTAAAATTTTAGGGGTGTTTGATGATGATTTATCTTGACGGCAGTGCAACCTCTTATCCAAAGCCTGCTTCCGTAAGTGCTTCTGCTTCTGATGCAATACGAAATTTTGGTTTTAATTCAGGCAGGGGAGGTTATCAGGCATCTCTGCGTGCGGCGGAAAAAATCTATTCCGTTCGTGAAAAAATCGGGGCAATGTTTGGCATTTCCCCGCAAAACGTTGCCTTCACTAAAAATTGCACTGAAGCGCTGAATATAGCAATAAGGGGCAGCGCCCGCAAGGGTTGCCATATCATAATTTCATCGCTTGAGCATAATTCTGTTTTCAGAACGGTTCATCGTCTTTCAGAGCAGGGCATTGCTGATTATGATATTGCCGCCTTTGATTATAATAACGATTCCTGCATTAAAAACTTTGAAGCCCTGATTAATCGAAGAACAAGCATGATCGTTTGCACTGCTGCTTCAAATGTTTTCGGTGCTGTGTTCCCGATTGCCCAAATCGGCGCTCTTGCAAAAAGGCGGGGGATAAGATTTATCGTTGATGCTGCCCAAACCGCCGGCGTTATGCCGATTAATTCCAAAAAGGATAATATTGACATTCTTTGCTGCGCCGGCCATAAAAGCCTTATGGGTTTAATGGGAACCGGCTTTATTGCTTTGGCAGATGGCGAAACGGTTAATCCTTTTATGTTCGGCGGCACTGGCAGCTCCTCACTTTCGCCGCAAATGCCGGATTTTATGCCTGATATGCTTGAGGCAGGCACTCTTAATAATATAGGAATCATTTCTCTTGGGGCAGGCATTGATTATATTAATACTAAAGGTATGAATAATATTTATTCACATGAGCTTTCACTTTGCGCTAACGTTTATTCGGCACTGGAGGCAAATAAAAACTGCATTCTTTATACTCCCGCTCCGGTTTACGGCCAAACTGCGCCTATAGTTTCTTTTAATTTCAGAGATTATTCAAGCGAAAAAACAGCGTCGCTTCTTTCTAAACGCGGAATTGCTGTCAGGGCGGGTTATCATTGTGCTCCGCTCGCCCACAAACACTTTAAAACCTTGGATACAGGCACTGTAAGGATATCTCCGACAGCATTTACCACAAAAAAGGAATGTGAATTTTTATTAAATACTTTAAAAAAATTAAAATAGTCCCTTTATTAATAAAAAAATTTATGTTATATTATTCTATGTAGATATTTATTTTGATTGGATGTTTTAATTTTGGGTGTTGTATCAAATTTTTTTAATCAGATTATAAGCGTTTTTTCAACTTTCCGAATAGTTGATTTTCTGGACATTACCGTTGTTGCGATAATTATTTATGTTTGCGTAAGGATTATCAGAGAAACAAGAGCAATGCAGCTTGTTAAGGGCATTGTTTTTATTGTTATCGTTTATGCTCTTGTTAATCTTCTTGAAATGGAAGCCTCAACAATAATTTTCAAGCAGATTTTCAATAATGTTATTTTGATTGTTGTTGTTCTTTTTGCCCCTGAAATCAGAAATATTCTTGAGCAGATCGGCAAGGGCACCGCAAGAAAAAGCGTTAAAACCATTATTCATCCCGGTGTTGCTGTTGAGCTTTCTGAAATTGAGGATTGTATTGAGGCAACCACAAAAGCCTGCTCAAATATGAGCGACACTAAAACCGGCGCTTTAATTGTTTTTGAGAATGACACTCTTCTCGGCAACGTTATTGAAAGCGGCACAATTGTTGATGCAAGGGCAACAAGGGCAATTATTGAAAATATCTTTTATCCCAAAACTCCGCTTCATGACGGTGCAATGGTTGTCAGAGCCGGAAAAATATATGCAGCGGGCTGCATTCTTCCGCTCACAAAAAAGCCGCTGAAATCCTCTTTTGGAACAAGGCACCGTGCTGCTGTCGGCCTTTCTGAGGAAAGTGACGCAATCGTTGTTGTTGTTTCAGAGGAAACCGGCGCAATCTCCGTTGCAAAGGGCGGCGTGCTTAAAAGCGATATTTCAGACGGAGAGCTCAGAGATATTCTCAGAAGCGAGTTTATTCCGAGCGGATCATCCTCCGATGATAAGATTATCACAAGACTTGTTAGGAGGGTGAAAAAATAATGGCTCAGAATAAGAAGAAAAAGTTTTCTGTCAGAAAACTTATTTATAATGATAAATATCTTATTGCAATGTCTGTTCTTGCAGCCGTTGTGATTTGGATTGTAACCTCAATCAGCTTAAGCCCTGAAACAACAAAAAAAATCGTTGTTCCCGTTGCTGTAGATTTTTCGGATACTTTGGCTGAGCAGCTGGGCATTCAGTATTTTGACAACACTGATATAACCGTTGAGGTAACGGTTTCATGCAAAAAATACCTTGCAAAGGATATTGATGAGGATGATATCGTTGCCGAGCTTCAGACCGGAACGGTAACCTCGGTCGGTTATCACTCTGTTCCGATAACCGTTAATCCCGGTGAGGGGCAGGATTTCAGCATTGTCAGCTACTATCCCACCTCGGTGGACGGATATTATGACGTTTATGATGAGCAAGTCCTTCCCGTTGATATCAATTTCACAAACACTAATTTCACGGCGGACGGTTATGTTGCCGGGCAAACCATTCTCAGCGATGAAAATGTCACTGTTGAGGGGCCGAAAACATATGTCAGCAGGGTTAAGAATGTTTCTGCAAGTATTGAGCTTGATAATAATTTAACCGAATCAAAGCTTGTTGAACTGGATCCCGTTGCGATTGATGAATATGGCAATAAGGTTGATTATGTCAAAATCCGTGAGCAGCTAACGGCAAATGTTCCGGTTCTCAAGGTTCAGGAGCTTGAGCCCTCTGTAAGCTTCATTAATGCTCCTGCAAACATTATGGATATTGTTAATATCAGCTATTCCGTTAAAAGCATTGAGGCGGGTGTGCTTGAAACCGCCGGCAGCGAAACGCTTAATCTCGGCGATATAGATTTTTCAGAGGTGCAGATTGGCAAAAATGAATTCACCTTTGATATTGACAGCATTAACGGAGTAACGGCTCTTGACGGAACTCAAGAGGTTAAAGTAACTGTAACGGTTCCAAGCGACTTTGCTTCAAAAACGCTTTATATAACAAGAAACGATATAACCCCTGCGGCGCTGTCAGGATATAACTTAAAGGTTGTTTCTCTTCAAAAATCGCAGATAACCATCATCGCAAGTGAGGAGGAGCTTGATTCTATTACTACAGATGATTTGGTTATGACTTGTGATATCGATGTTGCTGACGGTGATGAAATTACAATCGGCACGTCTGCTTATCCGATTTCATTCGCTATTAACAACAATAAAACCGCTTGGGTTTACGGAACATATAACGCTAATGTTGAAATAACCAAAGCAGAATAAAGAACTAAAGGCAGCTCTATGAGCTGCCTTTTAATATTGTTGTTATTAGTTTGTGTAGAAAAGCGCCTCTCGGTTACCTTCGCTGAATCGGTAAACGGAAAGCACAATGCCAAGCGCCAGATAAATGCTGAGGCTTGATGAGCCGCCTGCGGAAAACAGCGGAAGCGTGATTCCGATGCAGGGCAGAATTGAAAGCTCCATACCCACGTTAACAAAAACCTGTGCAAAAAGCATAACAGAAACGCCCATGCACATGAGATAACCAACATTATCCCTTGCCCTTAATGCAACAATCATAACTCTGAAAATCAGAATTGAAAGCAGCAGGATAACGGCCATCGCTCCGATAAAGCCGAATTCCTCTCCTGCAACGGTTAAAATCATATCGTTTCGGTTTTCGGGCACAAAACCGGATTGGGTCAGCTTTCCTTTAAGAAATCCGGTTCCGAACATACCGCCGCTGCCAAGTGCAATTTTGCCGTGCTCCTGCTGGTACATAACGTCCTCATAACTCTCGGGATAAAAGAGAGCAACGATTCTCTGCCTCTGGATGCCGTTAATGATATTGAGCCTCCAGGCAATAACAAAGCCAACAACCATCGCGCAAAAGCCCGCAATGAAATAGCCGATGTTAACCTTTGCAAAAAAGAGCATTCCGATAAACATAATCAGAAAGATGAGTGCAGAGCCTGCATCGCCGGTCAGAATAACAAGGCCAACGGGAATT
Organism: Ruminococcaceae bacterium UBA1438; assembly: GCA_002329285.1. Taxonomy (GTDB): domain Bacteria; phylum Bacillota; class Clostridia; order Oscillospirales; family Acutalibacteraceae; genus Eubacterium_R. The sequence goes on along the minus strand of DCTO01000120.1, from coordinate 5,645 downwards.
GCGCCGTGAATAACAAGCGGAATAATGGTCTTCAGCTTATTAAGCTTTTCCTTAACCATATCAAGATGATATGAAAAAGAGATGATAAAGCCAACCTTTAAAAGCTCTGAGGTTTGTAAAGTGAAAATGCCGATTTTCAGCCAGCTCCTTGCCGTGTCTCTGGCGGATGGAGCAGTGCCGAAGAAATAGGTAATTATCATCAGACCAACACAGCCAACCGCCACAATCGGCCAAAGCTTGCTTATAATCTCATAGTTTATCAGCGAAAGCCCAAGCGCAATAACTATACCGCCGAAAACTGTTATCAGCATAGAAAGCAGCGGTCCTGAAATAAGCTCACCTTCGTCAAGTGATGAATAAGTGGCGCTGTAAACCAGGGCTATTCCGTATGCAGAGGCAACTATTGCCGTTAAAATTGTTGCAAAATCAAGGCCAAAGAAATAATCCAAAATGCCGGACTTCCTTGACAATGTGTTCAATTCATCACCTCCGCAAAGAATTTGTGCTAATATTATATTATTATTGATGCCTTATTTCAAGGTGATATTAAAAATTATTTACAAATTTGTTATATGTTTGCAAACGGCGGCGCTCTATGTTATTATATACCTGCTTTATAATAATTAGTTATTAAAGGAGTTAAGGTATGCTTACAGACATTGAAATTGCGCGTGAGGCGCAGCTTAAAAGAATAACAGATGTTGCCGCCTCTGTCGGTATTGATGAGGATGATCTTGAGCTTTACGGCAAATATAAGGCAAAGCTTTCGGATGATCTTGTTAATAAGCTTGCTGATAAGGCAAACGGCAAGCTTGTGCTTGTAACTGCGGTTAACCCAACCCCTGCGGGCGAGGGCAAAACAACAGTCACAATAGGTCTTGGCGATGCAATGGCAAAAATCGGAAAAAAGGCAGTTATTGCTTTAAGAGAGCCGTCACTCGGTCCTGTATTCGGCATTAAGGGCGGCGCAGCAGGCGGCGGATACAGCCAGGTTGTTCCTATGGAGGATATAAATCTCCATTTCACAGGCGATATGCATGCAATCACAAGCGCAAATAACCTTATGTGCGCAATGCTTGATAATCATATTCAGCAGGGAAATGAGCTCGGAATTGACCAGCGCAGGGTGCTTGCTAAGCGCTGCCTTGATATGAATGACCGCGCGCTTCGCAACATTGTTTGCTCCCTCGGCGGTAAGCTTAACGGCGTGCCGAGAGAGGATCATTTCATTATCACCGTTGCATCAGAGGTTATGGCAATTCTCTGCCTTGCTGAGGATGTGTTTGATTTAAAGGAAAGGCTCGGCAGAATCCTTGTTGCTTACACTTATGACGGCAAACCCGTTTATTGCCGCGATATTAAAGCCAACGGCGCAATGGCCGTGCTTCTTAAGGATGCAATTAAGCCAAACCTTGTGCAAACTCTTGAAAATAATCCCGCAATTATGCATGGCGGCCCGTTTGCAAATATTGCTCACGGATGCAATTCCGTGCGCGCAACAAAAACCGCACTCAAGCTTGGTGATTACTGCATAACCGAAGCCGGCTTCGGTTCCGATCTCGGCGCAGAGAAATTCCTTGACATCAAGTGCCGCCTGGCCGGCCTTAATCCAAGTTGCATCGTGCTCGTTTCAACTGTTCGCTCAATGAAGTATAACGGCGGTATTGCTAAGGATAAGCTTAAAACCACAGTTGATATGAACGCGCTTAAAAAGGGTTGCGTAAATCTTGCTGCTCATATTTCTAATTTAAAAAAATTCGGCGTTCCCGTTGTCGTTGCTATCAATCATTTCAACGAGGATACGGCGGAAGAAATTGCATTTGTTAAGAAGCTTTGCAATGATAACGGTGCTGATTTTGCATTAACCGATTGCTTTAAGGATGGCGGAAGCGGCTCCGTTGAGCTTGCTGAAAAGGTTGTTAAAGCATGCGATTGTGAAAACAATTATCATCCTCTTTACGACCTTGATATGTCTGTTTACGATAAGATTGAAACCATCGCAAGGGAAATTTACGGGGCCGACGGCGTTGAGTATTCAAAAGAGGCAAGGGCAAGCATCGAGGAATTTATTAAGCTCGGCGCTGATAAAATGCCTGTTTGCATTGCGAAAACGCAATACAGCCTTTCCGATAATCCGGCGCTTCTCGGCAGACCGAGTGGCTTTAAGCTTAACGTTTCTTCCGTTGAATTGTCAAACGGCGCCGGCTTCCTTGTTTGCAGAACAGGCTCGGTTATGACCATGCCCGGCCTTTCAAAGGCTCCGGCCGCATTTAATATTGATATTGATGAAAACGGAAACACGGTTGGTTTGTTCTGATGCAAAAATATATTTCACACAGCTTTGCAGAAACTCAGGCCTTTGCCTGTGAATTTGCAAAATCATTAAATAAAGGCGCTGTTGTTGCTTATCTCGGTGATTTAGGCGCGGGCAAAACCGCGTTTACTTCCGGGCTTGCAAAAGGGCTTGGAATTGAAACAGAGGTAACCTCGCCAACCTTTGCAATCTGTAATGAATACCGCTTTGAGGATAAAACGCTTTTTCATTTTGATATGTATCGCATTGAAAGCTGGGAGGATTTGTACTCAACCGCGTTCTTTGATTATCTTGAAACCGATGCATATATCGCTGTTGAATGGAGCGAGAATATTTTCGGCGCTCTGCCGGAGGATGCCATTATCGTTGAGATTTTAAAGATTTCTGAATATGAAAGGGAAATCAGAATTTGCACGAAGGGGGAATTTGAATAATGCTTTTGCTTTCTGTTGATTCCTCTGCAAAAACGGCCTCTGCAGGCCTCAGTGAAAACGGCGCCATGCTTTGCAGCCGCCTTATAAATAAGGGCTTAACCCACAGTGAAACCTTGCTTCCTCTGATTGAGGAGGTTATGCACGGCAAGAGCTTTGATGAGCTTGGCGCAATTGCAGTTACTGCCGGCCCGGGCTCTTTCACAGGTGTTCGAATCGGCGTTGCCACGGTTAAGGGAATTGCCTTTGCTTATGATATTCCCTGTATTTCTGTTTCAACGCTTGAGGCTATTGCCTATAATTTTATTGATGAAAGTGCCGTTATATGCGCAGTTATGGATGCAAGAAGAATGCAGTTTTATAATGCGCTCTTTAAAGCTGAAAACGGCAAAATAACGCGCCTTTGTGAGGACAGAGCCATCGCGCTTAATGATTTGGAAAATGAGCTTTCCGGTTTTGATAAGGTGATAATCGCGGGCGATGGTGCAGAGCTTTTTATGCAGAACACCTCGCTTCATAACTGCGTTATCGCACAGGGGGATTGGCAATTTCAGAACAGCGTGGGAATATCACGCGCTGCTGAAAATAAAAAAGCGACTCCCGCTTCAGAGCTTATGCCGGTTTATCTCAGGCAAAGCCAGGCTGAACGCGAGCTGAAATTAAAAAGAAATAATAAATAATTAAGGAGAATAATATGATAGCTTTAGGATCAGATCATGCGGGCTTTCCGCTTAAAACAGAGCTTAAGAATTATCTTGATTCAATCGGCGTTGAATATAAGGATTTCGGGTGCTACACGCCTGTACGCTTTGATTACGCCATTGCTGCGCAAAAAGCTTGCGATGCAGTTGTAAGCGGCGAATGTGATAAGGCGATACTCTGCTGCGGAACGGGCATCGGAATTTCAATGGCGGCAAATAAAATTAAGGGAATCCGCGCCGCAGCCTGCAGCGATTATTTCAGCGCAAAATATACGCGCGCTCACAATGATGCAAATTGCCTCTGCCTCGGTGCAAGGGTAATGGGAGTCGGCCTGGCAGAGGAGCTTGTTAACGTGTTTCTCACAACTGAATTTGAGGGCGGAAGGCATCAAATTCGTGTTGATCAGATCACCGCAATTGAAAACGGCGAAAAGCTTTATTAATTCATAATATATAAAAAGGAGCAGTTTTGAAAACTGCTCCTGTATTTTTTGATTTGTTTAGCTCCACTTGAGAGCCTTAACTGAAAATCCGAGAGACATATCCAGTTTGTTTTTCTGAACAACAGCAACAAGCTTTTTCGCCGTGCAGCTGCTGTCTATCGGGGTAACATCTGCGATAACCTTGTAGTAATTGTTGTTTCCGAGATCCTCAATTGATGTTATGTCAACCCTGTGAGTCGGCTCTTCATAGCTGTTCGCAGTTATAACGAAAGTGTCATTAGCGGCATCATAGGATATCGGTGCGTCGGAAGCAGCGCCGGTTGAGGTGTAATTATTGCACTGGCTCTTGAAGTTAACAACCGTTCTTGCATAGTAACAGAATAAATCAACTGCTAATGCGCCGCCTGCAAAGGTGTTGGTGTCAAGATTCTGCCTTTCAGCCATCCAGCATGCCGTGTGGGTTGCAATACTAATCGGCACGCTCTCATTGTTTTCATAGCTAGCAAGATAAAGATAGGGAACCTCAAGCATGTTAGTCAGCGTGCTGATGTCATCGTCGCTAAACTGAACCGCAGTGCCCGTCGCATCGGTGGAGGGAACAACGTCCTTGTCAATCGGAAGCGTGGTAAGCTCTGACTTGGTTGTGTTTTTCTCATCCTCAGTATTGTTTGACGGGGTTTCTCTTTCTGTAACTCGGGAAGGAGATTCGCCGGAGTTGCTGCCGGTTCCCGTTCCTGAAGGTGTTGTTGATGATCCGGAAGGCGCGTTCTTGGGGTTTTTTATCTCCCTGCCGGTTTTGTTTCCGTTATCGTCAATTTCATATGCTTTTCCGTCTTCGTATACAACGGGAACAGTGTTGCCGTCCTCATCCTCCTCAAAGCCGTATTCGGTTGAGCCGCCCTCAAGTCCGCCGGCCGTTGTGGATTCATCATTGGTATTCTCGCCTTTTTTAGCGCATGCAGAAAATGCGCTTGCCGCAAGCAAAAGGCACATAAGAATTATGCTTATCTTTTTTAGCATTAGGAACACCCCTTAACTCAAAATTCAATTTTATTATATATAAACTAACCTTAAATGTAAATACAAAAAATTTTTTTACTAATGTTTTTTTACTGATAATTCATAATGTTAACATTTTTTACACAAATTAATTATTCCAAATTGAAAAGCAAATCAAAAAGATATATAATGGTTATATTCTGAAAAAGGTAAACTGAATTTCTATGAAATATTCATCAAAAGTTGCTGTTGCCGGCGTTTTTTCCGCAATGTATATTGTGCTGATGTTCGTCGGCGGTCTGCTTTCAATCAGCACCTATGCGGTGCCGCTGATCCTCGGCGTAATAACCTATGCAATATTTAAAACCTTAGGCGCAAAAACCGCCTTTTCAATTTATGCTGCGGTATCAATTCTTTCAATATTTCTGATTAGCAACAAAGAATGCGCATTGATGTTCGCTCTGAATTTCGGCTATTATCCGCTTATCCGCAATCTGCTTGAAAAAATAAAGCTGAAGGCGCTTTCGTGGTTTGTTAAGCTGATTATTTTTAATGCTTCGGTTGCCGCTGTTGAGCTGATTTGCATATATGTTTTCAACATTACTTTTTTTGAAAACGAAAAATTCTCATGGCTTTTCCTAATTGCATATGCATTTTTAATGAATGTTGTTTTTGTTATGTTTGATTTGTTCCTCGGCGTTTTTATTAAGATTTATGAATTAAAAATTGAAGGCAAAATCAAAAGATTATTCAGATA
>DCTO01000093.1 GCA_002329285.1 Ruminococcaceae bacterium UBA1438 | reverse complement strand
GAATAAGTGGGAATGCTTACTTCTCTCCGTCATAGCTTTAACTATTAATTTCATTATATACAAAAAAATGAAATTTGCAACTGTTTTTTATTTTGTTTTTATTAAATGCCAGCCGTCCTTTGTGTAAACAATTCCGCTCAAAAGAGTTATGATGGCGACTATCCAGAAAGAAACGGCACAATAAATATTGAACCAAACCGTTTCTGAATTAATCTCAAATCCGAATTCACCAAGAGTCAAAAACAAGAACGCCAAAATAGTTGTAACCATCTGAAGCAGGGTTTTTGCCTTGCCGAAGCCATTTGCAGCAATAACCTCTCCTTCGGCGGATGCAGCCATTCTTATACCGGCAACGAGAAATTCCCTTGCAAGCATAATCATAATAACCAAATCCGTGTGCCAACCGTAATTGATCAAAACAATATATGCGCCAAACACAAGCGTTTTATCCGCAAGCGGGTCCATCAGCTTTCCGAAATCGGTAACAAGTCCTCGCTTTCTCGCAATAACACCGTCAGCCTTATCGCTTAAACATGCAATTATATAAACTATCAAAGTAGCAAGCCAGTGATGATTAAAACTGATCAGAGCGCATGCAAGCAAAGCCGGCACACATAAAAACCTGAAAACAGTGATTTTATTAGGTAAATTCATAACAGCCTCTAATTAAAGAATTTCACCGATTAAATCATAACCGTTATAATCAGTGATTTTAACATTGCAATAATCTCCGACATTAAGATTGTTCTTACAGTTAATAATAATCCCGCTATCTATTTCGGGTGAATCAAGATAGCTTCGGCCGATATAGCCGCCATCTGTTATTTCATCAATAACGGCACGATAAACCTTGCCGATTCGGTTTTCATTAACCTTTTCAGTAACAGAATATTGAATATCCATAAGTATTTCAGAGCGCTTTGATTTAACATCAGCATCAATCTGATTAACAAGCTCTGCCGCAGGAGTTCCCTCCTCTGCAGAATATTCAAAGCAACCCATTTTGTCAAACTTAATTTCTTTAACAAAACGGCAAAGCTCTTCAAATTGCTCATAGGTTTCGCCGGGGAAGCCAACCATAAAGGTTGTTCTTAAAGATAAATCCGGTATTCTGCTTCTCATTTTATTTATTAGCGCTTTAAGCTCATCATATGAGCCGCTTCTGTTCATTGCTTTGAGTATATCAGAATTGCAGTGCTGAAGCGGAATATCTATATATGAGCAAACCTTATCCTCATTAGCAATAACATCTATTAATTCATCAGTAACTTTATCGGGATAGCAATAAAAAAGCCTGATCCATTCAAGCTTTTCAAGCTTGCAAAGCTCTTTCAAAAGCGCAGGCAAGCGATATTCCCCATATAACTTAATTCCGTATTTAGTTGTATCCTGTGCAATGAGAATTATTTCTTTTACTCCGTTAACAACAAGCTGACTTGCTTCATCAAGAATGCTTTCAAAACTCCGCTCACGGTATTCACCTCTGATAGCAGGAATAGCGCAATAAGAGCATTTGTTATCACATCCGTCGGAAAGCTTAAGATAAGCCCAATGAGCAGGCGTTGAAACGAGCCTTTCATCATTTAAAGGAAGATAACACTTGTTAGGGAAAAGGCTTGTTGTAACGCCGCAGAGAGCCTTTTGGCATATTTTAACTATATCGTTATTTGCGCCGATTCCCACAACAGCATCCACCTCAGGCATCTCAGCGAGAATCTCATCCTGATAGCGCTCAGCAAGGCATCCTGTGACAACAACGGCAGAGATTAACCCTGCCTTTTTATATTCCGCAATCTCAAGTATTGTGTCAATCGCTTCCTGCTTGGCAGCATCAATAAACCCGCAAGTATTAATAATCATAACATCTGCGGCTTCAATTGAAGAAACAATCTCAAATCCGGATTTATTCAGTTTTTGAAGCAGCATTTCACCGTCAACCTGGTTTTTCGGGCAGCCCAGTGAAATCATTCCAACCTTAAAACTATTCATTTTCAATTCTGTAAAACGCTTCTTTAATATCAGAATAACCGAAGCCCCTGCGCATCAGCGCAGCAATAACTTTATCCTTGCCGCCCTCAGCACGAAGCTTATTAAGGTAAAGCTTATTAATTATTTTGATAATGCTTTCAGGCGTGTTGGTTTCATTATCTTCAAGAATATTGTTAATTATCTCCGAATTAATTCCTTTTTTAATAAGCTCCTGCTTAACCTGATAAGGGGAATAATTCTTGTTTTTAAAGAGGTGTTCAGAGTAATTAAGAGCAAAATCTTCATCATTGAGATAGCCAAGCTCAATATATTTTTCAATTACAAGCTCGGCAGACTGCTCATCAACGGTGCGCAAAAGTTTTTCGCGCAGTTCCCTTATCGAATGGCTGCGCCTTGAAAGCAAATCAGCGCATTTGTTAAAAGCTTTTCGGTAATTAATTTTCAGCTGAAGCTCTTCCCACTCTTCCTCATCAATTTCAGTGCCGTCCGGAATATAGTTTTCAAGCCAAAAATCAACATCGGTTGTTATTCTGTATTCATCATCAAGCAGGAGGTGAATTTTCCGCCCCCTGCCTTTTTGCGATTTTATAATCATTTAGATAAATTAATCCTCATCGTCCTCAACGGCAATATCAAGCTTTGCCCTTGCTGCAGCTCTGGTTTGCTTAATAGCCTCCTCTTTCAGAGCAACAGGAGCAGCTTCCTCCTCGGTTTCGGCTCTCGGAGCAGCTTTGCCGTTAAATTTATGGCTTGCGTCAAGCTCTCTCATCTTTTCCTTAATCTGCTCCTCAACCTTTTCTGCAAATTCGGGATCATTGAGAATCATATCTTTAACTTTATCTCTGCCCTGGCCGAGCCTTTCATCGCCATAAGAGAACCAAGAGCCGCTCTTCTTGATAATGCCAAGCTCAACGGCCATATCAACAATTTCGCCTTCCTTGCTGATACCGGTGCCGTACATAATATCAAATTCAGCAGTTTTGAACGGCGGAGCAACCTTATTTTTAACAATCTTTGCCCTGGTTCTGTTGCCGACAAATTCCGTTGAAGAGGTCTTTAAGGTTTCAATTCTTCTTACATCAATTCTCATTGAAGAATAGAATTTAAGTGCTCGTCCTCCCGTTGTTACTTCAGGATTCCCGTACATTACGCCAACCTTTTCGCGAAGCTGATTA
>DCTO01000105.1 GCA_002329285.1 Ruminococcaceae bacterium UBA1438 | reverse complement strand
GTTATGCTTTGTGATGGGCATTGTGATACCGCAGATATCAACCTCTTGGAAGGTATCCCTGCCGATAAGGCTGTTAGCAACATTAGCAGTAATTGCAACAACAGGAATAGAATCAAGATAAGCGGTTGCGATACCTGTTACAAGATTGGTTGCGCCGGGGCCGGAAGTTGCAAAGCAAACGCCAACCTTACCTGTTGCACGGGCATAACCGTCCGCCGCATGTGACGCGCCCTGCTCGTGAGCGGTTAAGATATGGTTAAAGGTGTCGCCATACTTATAAAGCTCATCAAAAATATTAAGTATCGTTCCGCCGGGGTAACCGAAAACAGTGTCAACCCCCTGCTCTTTTAAAACCTCAAGAACAATTTGAGAACCGTTTAATTCCATAAAATCCTCTCCACAATTAAAAGTTTTAAAATAAATATACTATGAACAATATTTTATTACTTTGATGAAGCAAAGTCAAGAATATATTTTGTTCTTGCCAAATCTTTCGAGGTGTTATATACTGTATTTAGTAAATTTATACATTTTCCGGAAAGGACTAATCAAATGAAACTCGGAATAGTCGGCTTGCCGAATGTTGGCAAAAGCACACTTTTTAACGCAATAACAAATGCCGGGGCGCAGAGCGCAAATTATCCCTTCTGCACAATTGAGCCGAACGTTGGCATGGTTAGCGTGCCAGATGAAAGGCTGGACAAGCTTGCAGAAATGTTTGACCCGGATAAATTCACGCCGGCAACAATTGAATTTGTTGATATTGCCGGCCTTGTTAAGGGCGCATCAAAGGGCGAAGGGCTCGGCAACAAATTTTTGAGCCATATCAGAGAGGTTGACGCGATTATCCACGTTGTTCGCTGTTTTGAAAACACAGATATAACTCACGTTGACGGCAGCATTGACCCTGCAAGGGATATTGAAACCATTAACCTTGAGCTTGTGCTTTCAGACCTTGAGATCCTTTCAAGAAGAATCGACAGCCGCAAAAAGGCAATGAAGGGCGATAAAGCCCTTGGCGCGGAGGTTGCTTTTTTGGAGCGCCTTTATTCTGAAATGCAGGAGGGCAAAACCGCCAGAAGCGTTGATATCAGCGAGGATGAGGAGGAATTCCTCAAGGAGGTTTCCCTGCTTTCAATTAAGCCTGTTATCTACGCCTGCAATATGAGCGAGGATGATTTTGCAAACGGCATTGAGGAAAACAAAAATTTCAATATAGTTAAAGAAATTGCCGCTGCTGAGGGGGCTGAAACCCTGCCCATCTGCGCTGAAATGGAAGCGGAAATCGCAACCCTTGACGAGGATGAAAAGGCAATGTTTCTTGCCGATATGGGGCTTGAAAAGAGCGGGCTTGACAGACTGATTAAAAAAAGCTATCACCTGCTTGGCCTGATTTCCTTCCTCACCGCCGGCAAAAAAGAGGTGCGCGCTTGGACAATCAAAGAGGGCACCAAGGCACCGCAGGCAGCCGGAAAAATCCACACGGATTTTGAAAGAGGCTTTATCAGAGCAGAGGTTGTTTCTTTTGCAGATTTAACAGAAAACGGCTCTCTTGCCGCCTGCAGAGACAAAGGACTTGTCAGAAGCGAGGGCAAGGAATACGTTATGAAAGACGGCGATATTGTTGAATTTCGCTTCAATGTTTAAAATATGGCAAATTTTTGTGCATTTTTAATTCTTGACAATAATTTTAATTTATTATATTATTTAGGGTAAGAAAGATGGAGGATTTGCTATGTTAAATGATTTAACAGAAGATGAAATCCTTTCTCTTGCAAAAAAAGGAAATGATGAAGCAATAAACTTCATAATTAGCAAATACAGGTCCACGGCAGAGGCGCTGGCAACCAAATGGATTAACTCCCCCATTGAACTGGAGGATTTAATTCAGGAGGGCTCAATAGGAATTCTGGCGGCAATTAAATCTTACGATTCGGCAAAGGGTGCCGCCTTTTCCTCCTACTGTTACACCTGTGTTTATAATTCCATAAAAACAGCTCTGCGCAGGGTTAGCAGAAAAAAGGACGTTCCATCAGGCAACGTTGTTCCTCTTGAGGAAGAGTTTGTTGACAACAGAGTGTCTGTATTAAGCGCTGAGGATGACTTTTTGGCTCTGGAAAGCGTTTCCCTTTTGATTGAGCAGCTTGATGAGAAGCTTTCAAAGCTTGAAAACGAGGTTTTGAGGCTTTATATATCCGGATGCAGTTATAATGAAATCGGGGGACGCCTCGGCAAAAGCGAAAAGGCAATTAACAACGCCATGCAGAGAATAAGGAAAAAGCTTAAAGAAATTTCTTTCGGAAATTAATTTAGGCAGAGCAAGACAAATCCGAATCGCCTGAAATGCTGTATTTAAGCGAACTTCGGCATTTTCGTTCTTGCATTACGGCCAGTAAAGCTGTGACCTCAAAATCCGAATTTTATCTTAACTCCAAGCATTTCAGGTGCTATGCAGTTTAGAATGAGCAGATTTGGTTTAGGTCAAGGCAAAAAAACGCAGGAATACTTTCGTATTCCGAGTATTTTTAACACGGAGATAAGACAAATCTGCCATTTTAAACCGGGTCATGATTCGTCATACTCTGCCTTTAGGGGGTAAAATAAAATAAGGGGTAAGAATTATGTATGAAGACAAAGTTTTAGTCTGCAAGGACTGCGGCAATGAATTCATATTCTCCGCCGGTGAGCAGGAGTTCTACGCTGAACGCGGCTTTGAAAATGAGCCGCAGAGATGCAAGAACTGCCGCGCTGCCAGAAAAGCTGCTGCAAGAGCGCCGAGAGTTTATCACGATGCTGTTTGCGCAAGCTGCGGAAAAGAATGCAAAGTGCCGTTTGAGCCCAAGGACGACCGTCCTGTTTATTGCAGCGAATGCTTTGCAAAGCTTCAGGAAGAAGCTGAGTCAAGCGAAGAAGAACCCACAGCATAACTCCCGGCACAATCCCACGGCATTATCCCAAGCAAATATAAAAGTCGGTCTTGCAAAGGCAAGACCGTTTTTTATATGCATTTAACAAAAAATGCTTGACAAGTTTTTTGCGCTATGCTAATATATTTGAGCAGATACGGAGAGGTATCGAAGCGGNNTTCGAATCCCATCCTCTCCGCCATAAAAAGAAAAAGCAGCCTTTTGGCTGCTTTTCTTTTTATCCGATTTGTTATTCTAATTGCATGTGTCCGTAGTCGTCAAAGGCAATATTTACACTTGCCGTTTTCATCACCTTCTTTTGAAAGGACCTTTCACTATTATTACTAATAAAAAAAAGCAAAAGGTTGCAATTATTTAAACATCGTTTTTTACAAGTTAAACGGGTTAAGGCAAAAGCCTAACCCGTTATTCTCATATATTATTTGGTAAACATATTAATAAGCTTTTCTCGGTTTACGCTTCTTGCGTTATCGTCATCAGGAATAACACGAAGAACCTTGCCGTTATAGCGGGAAACGAGCACGCGGCATTCCTTGCCGTCAACCGTGCAGGTTTCGGGAGAATAATTCTCCTCAAGCGGCACCTGCTTTTTAAGCGTTGACTTTTCAGTTAGAGCGCCGGTTGGGCAAAGCTTAACGCAAAGGCCGCAATTTGTGCATTTCGTTTGATCAAGCGGCAATGAGAACGCCGGCGAAACGCTTGTTGAAAAGCCCCTGCCGAGAAGCCCGATTGCGTGAATATCCATAACCTCGCGGCAGGAACGCACGCAAAGCCCGCAAAGAATGCACTTTGCAACATTGCGCTCAATAAATGCATTTTCATCATGGGTGTATTTTTGAGGCATATTTCCTGCAAAACGCTCCGGATGAATATCATAACGCTGCGCAACATTTAGCAAGCGGCATTTGAAATATTCGCGGCAGCCGCATTCAAGGCAACGGCTTGCTTCCCTTTGTGCCTCATCAACAGTGAGCCCGAGTGAAACCTCATCAAAGCACTTGCTTCTGATATCGGCAGGCATAACTGCCGCAACCGTGCGTGTCTTAACCTCACGGTCAGAAACGTCAACGCGGTCATCCTCCCTCTTGCTGATATAAGGACGCTCCTCAACATAAGGCTTTCCTTTGAGATAAGAATCAACAACCTTAACACAGCGATCAGCCTCGCCTATTGCCTCAATGGCAATTGAAGCGCCCTTATTGGTTGCATCGCCGATTGCGAAAACGCCCTTGATGTTGGTTTCAAAGCTTTCTTCATCAGCAAGAATGTTTCCGCGGTCATTAAGAGTGACAGCGCCGAAATCGGCAGCATCAAGCTTTTGGCCGATTGCCATAATAACGCTATCAAGCGGAAGATATTCTGTTTTGCCCTCAATCGGAACAGGCCTTCTTCTGCCGCTGGCATCAGGCTCTCCAAGCTCCATAAGCTGCAAAGTCATGCCAACAACCTTGCCGCTTTCCGAATGAATTTCCGTTGGATTTGTGAGGAACTTATAAATAACTCCCTCTTCCTTGGATTCCTTAATTTCAATCTCCTCGGCAGGCATTTCAGCCTCCGTGCGGCGATAGATAACATAAACCTCTTTTGCGCCGAGCCTTACCGCAGTGCGGCAGGCGTCCATCGCGGTGTTGCCGCCTCCGCAGACTGCAACACGCTCTCCGATATCAACGCCGTTACCCTGAATAACGCTGCGCAGGAAATCAATACCGCCGAAAACGCCCTCTGCATCCTCGCCCTTAACGCGCATTGGGCTTGATTTCCATGCGCCCGGCGCAAGAATAACTGCATCATTAACGCTTTGAAGCATTTCAAGAGTTATATCACTTCCGAACTTGACGTTATTTACCATTCTGACGCCGAGCTTTTCAATGAGCGAAATCTCCGCATCAAGAACGTCCTTTGGCAGGCGGTAAGCGGGAATACCGTAGCGAAGCATACCGCCCATTTTATCCATCATATCAAAAACAGTTACCTCATGGCCGAGCTGACGGAGATAATAAGCAGCGGTTAAGCCGCCCGGGCCTCCGCCGACGATAGCAACCTTTTTGCCGGTGCTTTCTGCCACATCCGGAATATAGCTTTCGCCCTTCAGATCAAGATCAGCCGCAAAAAATTTGAGCTGGGCGATGTTAATCGGCTCCTCAACCTTCTGCCTTCTGCAGGCGGTTTCGCAAGGATGGGGGCAAACTCTGCCGATTGAGGCAGGAAGCGGAATTCTGTTTTTAATCAGCTTCAGCGCCGCATCAAATTCACCGTTTGCAATGAGGCCAACATAGCCCTGGCAATCAGTGTGTGCCGGGCAGGCAAGCTCACAGGGAGCGATGCAATCGCCGTCATGAGCGGACATCAAAAGCTCCATTGCAATTTTTCTTGATTTAACAACGCGCTCGCTTTCCGTGTGGATAACCATACCCTCACTTACCTTTGCGGAGCAGGAGCGAAGCAGCTTCGGAACACCCTCTGCCTCAACAACACAGACGCCGCAGGCACCGTAAACCTCAACCGCCTCATCATAGCAGAGCGTTGGAATATAAATGCCGTTTGCGCGAGCCGCCTCAAGAATTGTGCTGCCATCAGGAGCAGTTATTTTTTTATCATTAATGGTTAAATTAATCATTCTGCTCCCCCCTATCTTTTAATAATGGCATCAAATCTGCAGGAGCTGAAGCACTTGCCGCATTTAATGCACTTTTTCAAATCAATAATGTGAGGCTTTTTAACCTCGCCGGAAATTGCATCAACCGGGCAATTTCTTGCGCAAAGAGTGCAGCCTCTGCACTTATCCTCAACGATATGATACTCAATAAGCTCTGAGCATTCGCCAGCAGGGCATTTCTTTTCATTAATATGAGCCTCATATTCATCGCGGAAATATTTGATTGTGGTAAGAACGGGATTCGGCGCTGTCTGCCCAAGGCCGCAAAGGGCGCCGTCCTTAATTCCGTAGCAAAGCTCCTCAAGCAGCTCAATATCGCCCTCTTGGCCCTTACCCTCTGTGATTCTTGTGAGAATTTCAAGCATTCTGGTTGTGCCGATTCTGCAATGAATGCATTTGCCGCAGCTTTCCTTTGCAGTGAAATCAAGGAAAAATTTGGCCATGCCCACCATGCAGGTGCTTTCATCCATAACAACCATACCGCCGGAGCCCATAATTGCGCCGGTTGCGCCGAGGGCTTTATAATCAATAACCGTATCAATAAGCTCCTTTGGGATACAGCCACCTGACGGGCCGCCCATCTGAACCGCTTTGAATTCCTTATCGCCTTTCATTCCGCCGCCGATATCAAAGATAACATCGCGCAGGGTTTTGCCCATCGGGATTTCAACAAGGCCGCTGCGCTTAACCTTGCCGGTTACCGCGAAGACCTTTGTTCCCTTTGAATTTTCCGTTCCCATGGCGGCAAAGGCCTCGCTCCCGTTGAGAATAATCCAGCCGACATTTGCGAAGGTTTCAACATTATTAATATTAGAAGGCTTGCGCCAGAAGCCGGACTGCGCCGGAAACGGCGGTTTGAGCCTCGGCATACCTCTGTGGCCTTCAAGGCTCTCTATGAGCGCAGTTTCCTCGCCGCAGACGAAAGCGCCGGCCCCTAAGCGCAGTTCGATCGTAAAATCGAATCCCGTGCCCAATATGTTTTTGCCGAGCAGGCCGAGCGCTTCGGCCTGTTCGATGGCGATTTCCAGACGGCGGACGGCGACCGGATATTCGGCGCGCACATAAATAAAACCGTGATCCGCGCCGATGGCATAGCCGGCGATGGCCATGGCCTCCAGCACGGCGTGGGGGTCGCCCTCCAGCACGGAGCGGTCCATGAA
>DCTO01000006.1 GCA_002329285.1 Ruminococcaceae bacterium UBA1438 | reverse complement strand
CCATTTTTTACGGACTTGTTCATTCGCCTCGGATGTTTTTTAATTTATGCTATTATATTATTCAGCGTTGCAGCAATTAGTCAGCATATGTGCAATACATAAAGTACTTATATCCAAGCGGGTTGGAGAAGAAGCCCTGAACTGAAGAATCAAGCATATAAAGATCTGTGTAATAATAAATAGGAGTTACACAGCCTGTTGCCATAAGCATATCTTCAGCAATGTGCATTAACTTATAACGAACGTCCTTATCTGTGCAGGTCTTAATTGTTGAAATAAGAACATCATAGGTTTCAGCCCATGTGCCGTTTTCAACCTTAACATCATAGCCATAAGCTGTGAGGTCTAAGCTGTAGCCCTTTACATCCTTGTGAGCGCCCTTACCGTACTGGATATCATTGTTACCTGAAACGGTGGTCCACATATCAAGGAATGAGATAGGATCATTGTAGTCTGCAAGCCAGCCATTACGAGCAACGGTATAATCGCCATCCTTACGGGTGTTAAGGAAGGTTGCCCATTCCTGATTATCCATACTCATATCAATACCAACATTAGCAAATGCTGACTGGATGTATTCGCCGATAGCCTGGTGGGCTTCAGATGTGTTGTAGAGATAAGTGATAGCTGGGAAGTTTGTGAACTTGCCGGTAGCCTCATCATAGTCATAATACTTCTTAAGGGTTTCAACAGCAGAGTTGAAGTTAGCCTCAAGAGCATCAGCAGAGGTGTTAAAATAACCTACGAAATCAGTGCTTACGCCTGTGTTCTCATAGAACTGTGAGCCGTCTGCATCGGTAAGACCCATAGCAACGAAAGAGGAAGCAGGAATCTGACCGCCCTGGGCAATCTCATCAACAATGTAGTTACGGTCAATAAGAAGTGAGAGAGCATTTCTGATTTCAGCTCTTGCATTTTCAGCCTCAACGCCTGTGAGGGTTGAATCTGCAGGAAGGATTTCCTCATTGATGTTCCAGCATACATAGTATGTGCCGATCTGACCAACATTGAAGAACTCATCAGGATAATCAACCTTAAGAGTTGCGATTTCGTTAGTAGGAACGTCATCAATAAGCTTCCATTCGCCGTTCTTGAAGTTTGTTAACTGATTGTTTGCATCATCGGAAAGATAGAACTTAATTGTATCCATCGTAACGTCAGATGCATCGGGGTGATTTTCATTCTTCGTGAGAGTGATAAGTGAGTTATGATCCCAAGAAGAAATGGTGTAAAGACCGTTGCAAACGTAGGTTGAAGGATCAGTTGCCCAAGAATCATTAGCAACAACATCCTCACGAACCGGGAAGTAGGTTGGGAAAGCAAGAAGCTCATTCCAATATGCTACTGCGTTTGAAAGAGTAACAACGATAGTCTTGTCATCAGGAGCTTGAACGTTAAGTTTAGCATCGGGGTTAACAAAGTTTTCATCAGCATCGGTTTCCCAAATATCATTGTAACCGTCTACTACGTCAAACATGTAACCATAGTCAGCAGCAAGCTCTGTTGAAGCAGCTCTGTTCCATGCGAAAACATAATCGCCTGCTGTTACGGGCTTGCCGTCAGACCAAACAAGGCCGTCTCTGAGGGTGTATGTATAAGTAACGGTGCCGTCCTCATTCTCTACACCTTCAACGAGCTCCTGCGCTGCATCAGCAACAATCTCAAGATTGCCGTTAGCATCCTGTGCCCACTTTGCAAGACCTGAGAAAAGGTGAGCAAGCATTGTAGCACCGTCAACCGCTGAATTAAGAGCAGGGTCAATTGTGTCAGGCTCAGTTGCAAGACAAACTGAAATTGAAGTTGCATCAGTGCCTGTGTTACCGCCGCCGTTTGAGCAAGCTGCCAAGCTGAAAACTAAAGCAAGAGCCAAAACGAGAGCAATAAGCTTTTTCATTTTCATTTTGAATCAATCCTTTCTTAAAATGAAATTTTATAATTTGCACGGTTTTACCCATGCTGTTTACCAAATTATAACATAAAAATTAATAAGTATCAATCATTAATTTCCGCAAGCCTGTGGCAAGCAACGTAATGCCCCTTTTCAACCTCTTTAAATTCAGGCATAGATTCCGCACATTTATCCGTTGCATATCTGCAACGGGTTCTGAACGGACAGCCTGAAGGAGCATTGAGCGGGCTTGGAATATCACCCGAAAGCACAATACGCTTATTCGCCCTTGCAATCTTCGGATCGGGAACAGGCACAGCCGAAAGCAATGATTTTGAATACGGATGAAGTGAATGGTTATAAATTTCATCCGCATCTGCAAGCTCAACCATATGGCCGAGATACATTACGGCAATCCTGTCTGAAATATGGCGCACAACCAGCAGATCGTGGGCAATAAACAAATAAGTTAAGCCAAGCTTATCCTGAAGGTCTGAAAACATATTTATAACCTGCGCCTGAATTGAAACGTCAAGCGCGGATACAGGCTCATCGCAAACGATGAAATCAGGATTAACCGCAAGAGAACGGGCAATACCTATTCTCTGCCTCTGGCCGCCTGAAAATTCGTGGGCATAACGGGAAGCGTGCTCACTGTTTAAGCCTACATAGTCCATAAACTGGAGGATTTTTTCCTCCCTTTCTTTTTTATTTGAATAAAGCTTATGAACATCAAGCGGCTCGCCGATGATGTCGGAAACCGTCATCCTCGGGTTAAGAGAGGAATAAGGATCCTGAAAAACCATAGTTGCCTTTTTGCGGAATTCCTTGATATCATTGCGGGATTTTATTAATTTGCCGTCATACCAAACCTCGCCGTCCGTTGGCTTATAGAGATGAAGAATGGTTCTACCCACTGTTGTTTTACCACAGCCCGATTCGCCAACCAAGCCGAGAGTTTCACCCTTGTTGATGAAGAATGATACATCATCAACAGCTTTCAGCGGCTTTGAACGGAAAAGACCCGTATTGATATTAAAATACTCTTTTAAATTTTTAACCTCTATAAGGGGATGGTTTTCACTCAATTAAGCCACCGCCTTCCTCATCAATTTCAAGCTCGCCGCTGTCAAGCTCTTTTTTGATATTCATCCAGCATGAAGCAAAATGCTGGCTGTTGATGTCCATACGCTCTGCGCGGTGATCAATGCAGATTTTCATTGCATTGTTGCAACGCGGCGCAAACGGGCAGCCCTTTGGCATATTGAGAAGGTCAATCGGGGTGCCCGTAATGGGATTAAGCTTTTTGCCTGCCGTGTCTGCAGTGGGAATAGAATTAAGAAGCCCCTTTGTGTATTCATGGCAGGGATTATAGAAAATCTCATCGGCAGTGCCTTGCTCACAGATTGAGCCTGCATACATAACGATTACCTCATCGCACATCTGCGCAACAACGCCCAAATCGTGAGTAATCATTATAATAGCCATTCCAAGCTCTCTTTGAAGATCACCCATAAGCTCCAAAATCTGCGCCTGAATGGTTACATCCAGCGCCGTTGTGGGCTCATCAGCGATAAGAATATCAGGTTCGCAGGCGAGAGCCATAGCAATCATTGCTCTTTGCCTCATTCCGCCTGAAAGCTCAAACGGATACTGCTTCATTCTTTTTTCAGGCTCATTAATATTAACAAACCTAATCATTTCAACAGCCCTGTCATAGGCCTGCTTTCTGTCTCTGTTTGTGTGAAGCATTATAGCTTCCATCAGCTGATTGCCGATTGTGTAAGTGGGATTAAGCGAGGTCATGGGATCCTGGAAAATAATGGAAATCTTATTTCCCCTAACGTTTTTCATAACCTTTTCGCCCGCACCTACAAGCTCCTCGCCATCGAGCTTAATTGAGCCGTCAACAATCTTTCCCGTTTCAGCCAAAATCTGCATAATTGAATATGCCGTTACCGATTTACCCGAGCCGGATTCGCCAACAATGCCCAAAACCTTGCCGCGATCAAGTGTAAACGAAACATCGTTTACCGCTCTAACCTCACCAGCATCGGTGAAAAAGGAGGTGCGCAAATTTTTAACTTCTAAAAGTGCCATATTATCCTCCTTTATTAACTGTTAAGCTTCGGGTCAAACGCATCCCGAAGGCCGTCGCCGAAAAGATTAAGGCTTAATACTATTAAAGAAATTACTACAGCAGGAATAACCAGTCTGTAAGGATAGCTTGTTAAGCCGTTTAGCGCCTGTGATGCAAGCGAGCCTAATGACGGCATTGGCGCATTAACACCGAGGCCGAGGAAGGAAAGATAGCTTTCAGTGAAAATCGCAGACGGAATCTGAAGTGCCGCAGAAATAATAACAACGCTGATACAATTAGGAATAAGATGCTTTGAAATAATCCATTTGCCCTTTGCGCCCGTTACCTGTGCGGAAAGAACATATTCCTGCTCACGAAGTGAGAGAATCTGACCTCTGATAAGCCTTGACATACTAACCCAATAAAGCAAAGCGAATACAACGAACAAGCTGATAATATTCGCGCCGATTTTAGCAAGCGCCGTGCCCTCAATAACAGGAGTTAGCGTTAATTTAAACACAGTGGAAAGCAAAATAACCATAAGCATATCGGGCAAGGAATAAATTATATCAACAAAGCGCATTATAATCAAATCAACCTTGCCGCCGAAATAGCCCGAAATAGAGCCTATCAGCGTTCCTATAATTAAAACGATTATGCTGGCGAAAAAGCCAACCGCAAGGGAAACCCTTGTGCCGTAAACAACTCTGATAAAATAATCTCTGCCTGCGGCGTCAGTTCCAAAAATGTGGGGAAAGACCTTTTCTCCGTTATCAATCATTTTCTGCTCCGTTGCGCCGTATTCAAAGGGCTTAAGGTTATTATATGATGCATCAGCCGAAGAGCCTGCGCTTACACCGAGCTGATTTTCATATGAATATGGCCAGAAAAACGGCACAACAATGCTTACGAGAGTTATTGCAACAATAACAATAAGGCTTGTGAGCGCAACCTTATTTTTACAAAAGCGCTTAACCCCGTCTTTAAAAAAGGTTGAGGAGGGGCGCATCTGCACCAGATATTCCTTATCCTTTTCCGACGCAGGATTAAACATATCCAAATCAACATGGAAAGTAAATTTTCTTTTTTTCATCATCTTACTCCGTTATTCTAAATTAATTCTCGGATCAACAACCTTATAAAGGATATCTGTTACAAGATTCATAATAACAATCAGTGCTGCCAGAATAATTGTTGTTCCCATAATCATGGGATAATCTCTGTTTGTAATTGAGCTTACAAATGCGCGTCCGATGCCGGGAACTGCGAATATCTGCTCAACAACAAGAGAGCCCGTAACAATATATGCAAGCATTGGTCCTAAATAGGTTAATACCGGAATAAGTGAATTTTTGAGCGCATGGCGAAAAATAATCTGCTTTCCCGAAACGCCCTTTGCCTTTGCCGTTCTGATATAATCCTGCCCCAGAACATCCAGCATTGAAGATCTTGTAAGCCTTGTTATGTATGCCATAGGATAAAGCGCAAGCGTTACAATAGGCAAAATCAGACCTGCAGAAGTTGTGCCGTTTGCAGGAAGCAAATTCAACTTTATAGCAAACAGCGCCAAAAGCAGCGAGCCCATTATGAATGACGGCATTGAAACGAACGCTGTGGTGATAACCATAATTATGCGGTCAATCAGCTTGTTTCGTTTTAAAGCGGCAACCGCACCGAGAACAACGCCCACGGCAGTTGAAATTGCCGCAGCAATTAAGCCGAGTTTTAATGAGGTTTTCATACCGTCAAATATAACGTCAACAACCATTCTGCCCCTTTGCTTAAGTGACGGACCGAAATCAAATTTCGTTACAATATCCTTAAGATAAGTTGTATACTGCTCAAACAGCGGTTTATCAAGACCGTACTTTGCTTCCATAGCCGCCTGAACTGCAGGGGTTGTTGCCTTTTCACCTACAAACGGGCCGCCCGGAACCGCGTGCATTACAAAAAAGGTTACTGTAATTACAACCCAGACCGTGAATATTGCAAGCAAAATACGCTTAATAATATACAGTAAAGTTTTAGAATTCATATTTTCCCTTTCTTTGAATAAAATTAGTAATATATTATATAATATAACAAGCTTGTATTTTTTTCAATATAAAATTGAACAATATGCAAAAATTATCAAATGCATAAATAGAATAAATATACATAAATGGTAAAAAAATCAGTTTTTTTCGGCATTTATTTTTGCATAAACGCAAAAGGAGAAAAAATGCTGCATCAAAAAAATTAGGCAAGCCTAACTAATTGGTATAAGAAATACCCTGCACAAACGGGTGTGCAGGGTATTTATTTAAATTAGCGGAATTTATAATCCTCATTTATTTTTTTGCTCCAATCAGCTTTGAGCGGAGCACATTTTCTGACTGAGCAAACTGCATTTGCAACGGCTTCATAAACCACTTTTGTGCCCCTGCTGTCTGCATGATAATTAACCGCCCTTTCTTCATCAATGCCGAAATGCTTTGCGGTTTCAACGGCATCAATGTTTGCGCCGATGAAAAGGAATTCCCAGCCGTCTGCCTCCTTATGCTGCTCAATGTTGCGCTTAACCTCATCGCTTGTGTATTTTCGGCTTGCATTTTCCTGGCCGTCTGTGATAATAACAAACATTATGTTATCCGGCACATCCTCCTTGCGGGCATAGCGATGAATTTTGCAGATATGATCAATTTGAGAGCCGATAGCATCGATCAGTGCTGTGCAACCGCGCACATAATAATCCTTTTCCGTTAAGGGAACGATTTCATTGAGCGGCACCCTGTCATGCAGGGTTTCAAGCTCATGGTCAAAAAGCACTGTGGTTACAAAGCATTCGCCATCGTTCTTCTTTTGCTTTTCTATCAGCGAATTGAAGCCGCCGATTGTATCCTGCTCCAGACCGCCCATTGAGCCGCTGCGATCAAGAATGAAAACCAATTCCGTTTTGTTGTTTTTAATTTCCTTTTTCATAATTAAAACCTCCGTATAATGTTTTTGGTTTCTTAACCTTACAAGCACATTATAGGAGGTTTTTAACATTATTTGGTCGCCCGCAGGGCGACATATTAATAATTGCCGATAACCGGCTGATCATAAGCATAAAGCGCTTCATTTATCTCAAACAAATCATAGGTGCCCTGCTTAATATAATATTCAACAATCACATCAAACCTGCTTGAATGAGAAAGGGCAAAGCCTGCTTTCATCAGCATTTCATTAGTTTCAGCAAGCGAAAGCCTGAGCGCAATTGCAAAGGCAATCACGGTTTGCTTTGAAGGCTTATAATCCGGATTTGAGCGGATTTTGGAAAACAGGCGCCTGTCAATATTTGCGCGCTTATAGCATTCGCTGTCCGTTATTTGGCATTCATCAATTTTGCGAAGCAGCATTTGTGAAAAGCTTTCATCAAGCACAAAATCAAATTCAAGAGTTGCACTTAAATCAGCCACGCTATCCTCAAGCTCATATGCCGCAGAATCGGCCTTAGGAGCCTTTTGAAGGCATGGAGCGGGAGGCGGAGCATTAACCGTAAAGCCTTCACTCACAGCATCCTCCTGAGCCGGCTGACTATCAGAGGGGCACCGAGCGGCCTTTGCTCTTGCAGTTGCAAAATCGCTAAAACCAGACGCCGGCGGAGCAGGCGCTTCATAATTCTGCCGGATATATAAATCCAGAGCGCTGTAATCCTTTTTAGTGTTTCTTTTAAATATATTCATATCATCACCTGAAAAACAGACAAATAAGGGAGAGCACCGCTCTCCCCAAAAAACTAATGACTTCTTTTTCTTGGCTTGCGCTCTGCCTGCTGGCGCGCCTTATCCTTGCGATACCAAACATAAATCAAAATGATTATTACGGCAGCCAGAACAGCCCAACCAATCCAATTAAGCACGGTTTGCATCAATTCCAATCTTTCGCCGCCTTTATAAAGGAAGCCGATCGCAACCAGCATGGATTCGGTTTCGCCGGATGGACCGAGATAAGTGTACACACCATTCTGAATCGGAATCTTTTCGCCCTTGGCGTTGATATAATAGAAATTATAGATGCTGGTGAGTGTTTCGCTGTCAACAACCTTTTCGCCGGTGTAATCAGGATTATCCTCACGATAAAATGTCATCTGCACATCTGAATTCTCATCCGTGGTGATTTGCCTTGGAACAACGAGATCAAACGCAGTTTCCGCAAATTTATCACTGCTGACGAATTCCGCGCCGACAAAGAGAATAACCGCAATAACAACCAAGATTGCAGAAATAATCCACGCTGCTTTATGATTTTTGAAAGATTCGGAAAACGAGGCTTTGATTATCTCACGGGAGATTTTTGCCTCTGACTTTTTCTCATTTTTATCTGCCATAGTTAACACTTCCTGTTTCAGTTTTAAACTGAAAATATTTTAACACAATTAAATAACTCGGTCAATATATTTATAATAAAAACATTATTAATAACAAATCTGACCAAAACGAAAAGGCAATGTATTGCCCTGATATTCGGGCAGATAGTTTTGCCGATGAAAAAGGCTGTTCCGAGGGGAACAGCCTTTTCNNGTTCTTTAATTATTAGCCGAAAATATCGCCATGCGGTGTGCCGTCATCAAGTCCGGGATCATTTTGATCAGGATCTGATGTGGTGATGAATTCATTCAGAGGCAATGCATATTTACGAATTTCCATTTCCGGTTCAAAATAATTCTTCATAATATCCATACCTCCTTTATTAATAAATGCTTGCATCAACAACAACCGGTGAATAAGCATAATGCTCAATTCCTGTTGCATCCGTATAAATCACATAAGCAACGTAATTTGCATTATAATAGAATGTGCCGTTGTTGTAGAAATTAATTGCAAACTGATTTCCGCGCTGGCTTGTGTTAAGCGCTCTGCCTGCAGCAAGGTTATATATATCGCCCTCTCTATCTACAACGGAAAGATTAAGCTCTCCCTCGCCGTATGTGCCGTTTGCATCAAGGATGATACCGTAAGCTTTTGCGGTGCAGCCCTGCGGCAGTGCGAAGGAGCCTACCATATAAACCTGCTTGCCGTCATTCTTATCGCGAACGATAGGCTGGCTAATTGCCCAAACGCTTGCAACCTCTGCGCTTAAAACATCATCCAAATACTCGATAACAGTGATGTTTGTGTTATCGCAAGCATAGAAGCTGTAAGTGCTGCCATAGCAAAGGACTGTTGGCTCGGTGTTGCTGATGGTGTCATCATCGATAAATGCAACTGCGCCGTCATAATTAAGAGTTACAAGCTCATTATAAGCGCCGCTCCAGGTGCCGAGTGAATTGCCGTCAAAATCATAAATATTGCCGGAATATTCAGCCTTTGAGCCGGTGTAGTTTACATAAACGATGCAATCGCCATCTGGAATATAATCATCCTCGCCGATTGCCACGCCCTCAACACTGTAAGGATTAGCAGCCATATTATAGAAAGCGATGTTAACCGCAATCGGATCTGTTGCAAAATCAACAGGATCGCCATCCATTATATATCTGGTTTCAAGCACGGTGCCGGTTTTAACGCCATCAAGCATAAGCCTGATTTCAACTCTGTGAGTGTATTCATCGCCGGGCTCGCCGTTCTTGAAGAGCATATTGCCGCGAACGTTCACGGTTACTGATTCGGCATCTGTGAGATACTTGAAAATCTGCTCTGTGTCTCTGCCGCTCTGATTTGAATAAGCATATACGCTCCAAGCGTAATTATTGCCGTCATCCATAGAAACAGTTACTGAATCGCCGTAACGGAAAGTGTCAAGTGCTTGGCCGTTTTGCTTTGTGAAGGTGATGTAGCCATCATCATCGGTGCCTGCAGCTGCGGCTTCATATGTGCCGTCTTTCTTCAAAGCCTGATATGAGCCGTTTGCATCAATAACAACGGTGTAAGGAATATAATTTGTGTTGAGCTGGGTTTGATACTCTGTGAGATAAGCATTGTAATCATAGCCTTTATATTCCGTGCCGCCGATGGTTACATTTCTTGTGATTGCCTTTGTGGCAACAGCAGTTCTGATGGTATCAACATAATAAGCATCAGCATTAAGATTTGAAAGGCTTTCATCAACCTGTGCTTTTGTGCTGCTGTCAACACTGTCAGCTGCAAGAAGAGCGATTGCCTCATTTATCTTTGCGGTTTGCGGATCAACAACAGTTGCCTGATCCTCTTCAAAGATGCCCTTTCTTTCGGTCTCTGTTGAGGTGAAATTAGGAACATCGTTTGCGATTGTGGAAGCAATTGAATCAAGAGTTTCTGCATTATAGCTCTTGGTGTTTGCGTTCGCCTTTGCAAGCTCTGTGAGGAGAGTTGCCTTTGCAGCGTCAAACGCAGTCCAATCAGCAGGAGTTCTGAGTGACTGGCCGCAGAGGTCGCAGACCTTATCGCTGTTTGCATCAACGCAGTTATCGGTTGTGTTTGTATATTCGGTGTAAGCCGCTGTGTGAACAAGCGCTCCGCTCTGAACCTCATCCTCGTTTGAACAATAAGTGGTGTGGGTTGTGCCATCGCCGTTTGAAAGATAAGCAACGGAGTGAGTCAAAGCATTTCTGTAAGAGTCTGTGTAGCTGTAACCGCAGCGATCGCAGGTGTAAGTTGTGTAACCCTGGTTTTCGCAGGTTGGAGCTAATGTTACAATTGCCGTTGCGCTTGAGAATACGTGATTTTGCTCGTCTGTATTTTTAGCCGCATCAGTGTTAAGCGCTGCTCTTGCATTTGTGATTGCTGTGCCGAGCGCATTTTCCTGTGCAGTTGTGAGTGTTTCCTGATAGTTGCCGAGATATTCCTCTGCAGCGTTAAGAGCGTTTACATAAGCATCCCAATAAGAAGCAACATAGCAACGGGAATCAAGGCCTTCTGCAACTGCAGCATCATAAATTGAGCGCAGATTTGATTTATCTGTTACAACAATTCTAAACGGAAGATTGATGATAGCCTTTGCCTCCACAGGACCATTGCTGCTTGCTCCGCTAAGGCTTTGATTATAGTAATAACCGATTGAGTAAGTTGCAGAAAGGGTTGTTGCCCGTGAAACCCGTGAGAAGGTTACAGTTGCATTACCGCTTTCTCCGCTGCTTGCAACCATTGAGTTTGTCGTATCAAGAACCGAATCGTTAACATAGGTTGCATTACCGCTTGTAACATTAAGGGTGTTAACAACCTTTTCAACAGGCTGTGTCTGAACCTGAGTGTTATAGAGCGATGCAATCAAAACATCAATGCTTGCTGTTTTTGTTGTTGTATCGTATTCAACGCCAAACTGATTTGCAGCTGCGGTTGGATCACTTATATCAAGGAAATAGGTTGCATACGGCATTGTGAGCTCAACATCAGTTGTGTCATTACCGATTGAGGTACCTGTATTCATTGAAGCATATGCGCCGACGTTTTTATCAACGCCAAGTTGATTGTTTGTTAAACCGGTGATAAGCGCATCGCCGTTTGCTGCATAAGTATCATTTGGTGCATACATTGCAGGATAGTTTGCGTGCTCGGTAACATTGGTATAAGTGTTACCATCACTTGAATCGCCTAAAACAGACGGGTATCTTGCAGAGCTTGAGGTCCAGCTTGTGTTAAGCTCGCTGAAGGTGATGCCGTAAGGCTCGACAGAGCCGTAAGAGCCGAGAGCAACAGCCTCAAAGTTAACTACGCGGATATAAGGGCTTGTTGAGCCGTTCCAAGCTCTTGCAAAAGCAACACCGTGCTGGGCAACAGGATTCTGCTTGATTGCAAGGCGATGCTGCTCATAAACACCGTCGCTGAAAACAAATTCAACGGTGATATATCTTGTTAATGAATCAGTTGCATTAACATAATCAAGATCCGTATATTTATTTGAAGAGAATGAACCGGTGAGCTTACCGTCAGTAACCGTAACAGTTGCATCGGTAATCTCTGTTTTGTTTGCATCATCTGCAAAGAGCTTAACCTGTGAAAGGGTTCTGCCTGCAGGGATGGAAACATTGGTCTGCATCTCACCGGCAGCTGTGCCGTCAGCAACATACTTAAGCGAGCCGCCGTTTGTCATATAAGCGAATTCGCTGTCACTATAACCATTATAAGTGCCGTGAACATACATAACGGGATCAACGGTTACAAGGCCTGTTGCCTCATAAGCTTCCTCAACGCCGTCAAGCCTCTGAAGCGGCCAAGCATCATCGCAGGCGTTAACAAGCTGAGTCATAATCGCCCTGTTTGTTTCTGTATCTTCAAGCTTTGGTGAATATCTGTTGTTATTATTATAAGCAGTTGCAAGCGCAGCAGTTATTGCATCCTGGAATGCTTCGAAGGAAGCCTGGGTATAGAACCTATCCCAAGTTGCATAAACGCGCTCATAATTATCAAAATACTGCTGAAGCTCTGTATCATCAACATATGTTACAGAGGTTACGAGATTATCAATAGCGGTTTGAAGCTTTGTGTTAATTGCGGTTGCATTTGTTGCACGGACTGTGTTTGAAACAAGCTCCTGCGCAATACCCAAAGCCTCGCCGTAAACCTCATAGAAGGTTGTGCTTGAGCCGCGATAGGATTCCTCTGTATAATAATTATCAGCATTATTTCCGGTGTATGCAGCATTATAATTTGCAATATAGTTTGCAAAGGTTCTGTAAGTGCTGTAATCAATGCCAGTGGTATCAAGCGCATTATATGCGGTGCGGATCGCGCTTACCTGTGCGGAAAGAGATGAAACCGTATTCGTGATAGCGGTTGCAACGGTGTCCGCAGTAGCGCTTGTAAACTCGCTTCTGGGGTCAAAGGAACGTGCGGAATCAACTGCATTGAAGAGAGACTTCAGCGTGGTATATGAATAAGCGGTAACGTCAATATTAGCGCTCTTCATAGCCTCAAGCAAAATCTCATAGTTAATAAGAGTTACCTTACCGTTATCAATAGTACCGGTAGCCTCATCGCCGGGATTGTTACCCGAATTCTTATACCATGTAAGAGCGGTTTCCGTTGAGAGAGTTGGGCTTGAAACGGTAAAATCAGTACCAAGAGAGCCGCTGTAATAAACCGAATTTGCAAAGGAAGCAAAATAGTTTGTGCCCGACCAGTTTCTTGAAAGCTCACAACGGTTTGCAGTTGAAACCGTGCCTGAATTGCCGAGGAAAGTGCCGCTCTGAGTCATATCCCAGGTCCAGTTAACGTCGCGGTGTGTAGTGCCGTTTGAGCCATACCAGGGGCCATAGGTGGACCAATCCGTGTTCGTTACAGAAAGCTTATACATATATCTTGTGTTACTAGTATTTTTTCTCGGACGTACAACAACGGGCATTTCGGGGTTTGAAATACCGTCAACAAGCATAACCGTCTGTGCAGGATAATAGAAGCTTACCGCAACGTTAGCGGCATAATCGATATAGCCAACGCGGTTTGTGGTTGAATCGCCCGAATCTGCGGCAACCTGCGGAGAATAAAGCAGATTGTTATAGTAAGTATGGCCGCCGATGGTGTATGAATAGTTTGAACCCGTGCTATCCGCAGAAAAGCTTGGGGTTGCATTACCTGTATAAGGAGTCCACTGACTCATATTGCTATACTGAGTAACAAGAGCAGCGGCAAGGGTGCGCAGCTCTGCATCGGTTTTTAAGCCTGATTTATGGCCGATTAAGCCAACGAAAAGGTTGTACCAAGCCTCATATGAATTTTCAAGGTTGGTGTAATAATTGCTGTCCTTCATTCTGGTTTCGTAATCCGCCATAATGCCGGCTTCAATTCTTGATTCAAGCTCATCGCCAGAATATGAAGAATAATCGTAATCAGCAAGGGCCGAAACAGGCGAAACGACGATTGCGGAAAGCAACATCAATACTGAAAGCAGAACTGCCAGTAATTTTTTGCTTTTGGATGTTTTCATTCTTTCATTCCTCCTTTGGAATTTGCCGAAATGAAGACGCGGGCTTTGTTATCCGCACGGTGCTGACCACGCCGTTAAAGCGGAAAACACAGGCGCGTAATCAAACGGCAGCTGTGCCAATGGGCGCAAAAAGCCCATTAGTTAAAATATTACGAAATAAATATAGCATATATAATAATTAATGTCAACGGGAAAATACAAAAAATTTCAAGAAAAAATTTACAATTTGTTTACAAATGGACAAAAGTTGTTATTACAATAATATACATAATATTCATTGAATATTCACGATTTTTGTATGTTTATACAAAAATATACATTTTGCTTGACTACGCCAAAGCAGGCATATATAATAGTCAGCAGTTTAAAACTTTTCTTCAAAAGTATATTAATACATATTATATCGGAGGTAATCAAAATGGCAAAGGAAATTAAAAAGGTTGTGCTTGCATACAGCGGCGGACTGGACACATCAATCATCATCCCCTGGTTAAAGGAAAACTATAACAACTGCGAGGTTATTGCGGTTTCGGGCGACGTTGGCCAGGGCACGGAGCTTGACGGACTTGAGGAAAAGGCAATCGCAACCGGCGCTTCAAAGCTTTATGTGCTTGACCTCAAGGATGAATACGTTGAGGATTACATTTGGCCCTGTCTTAAAGCGGGCGCTGATTATGAAACCTATCTTCTCGGCACATCTCACGCACGCCCCTGCATTG
Organism: Ruminococcaceae bacterium UBA1438; assembly: GCA_002329285.1. Taxonomy (GTDB): domain Bacteria; phylum Bacillota; class Clostridia; order Oscillospirales; family Acutalibacteraceae; genus Eubacterium_R. The sequence continues at coordinate 6,135 of DCTO01000006.1, read as the reverse complement.
CAAAGGGCCTTGCGGAAATTGCAATCAAGGAGGGCGCTGACGCAATCTGCCACGGCTGCACCGGCAAGNNCAAGGGCAACGACCAGGTTCGCTTTGAGCTGACCTTAAAGGCATTTGCGCCCGAGATGGAAATCATTGCTCCCTGGAGGGTTTGGGACATCAAATCCCGTGAAGAGGAGATTGAATACGCAGAGGCGCACAACATTCCGCTTAAAATTAACCGCGAAACAAATTATTCAAAGGATAAGAATGTTTGGCATCTTTCACACGAAGGGCTTGATCTTGAAGATCCTGCAAACGAGCCTCAATATCTTAAGAAAGGCTTCCTTGAGCTTGGAGTTGCTCCTGAGCAGGCACCCGATGAGCCGACATATGTTTCCATCAGCTTTGAAAAAGGCGTGCCCACTGCGATTGACGGCATTCAGATGAAGCCGCTTGCAATCGTTGAAAAGCTTAATGAGCTTGGCGGCAAGAACGGAATCGGCCTTCTTGATATCGTTGAAAACCGCCTTGTTGGCATGAAGAGCAGGGGCGTTTATGAAACCCCAGGCGGCGCAATCCTTTATAAGGCTCACGAGCTTCTTGAAATGCTGACGCTTGACCGCGAAACCTCTCATTACAAAAAGCTTGTTTCGCAGAAATTCGGCGAGCTGGTTTATAACGGCTTATGGTTCACTCCCCTGCGCGAGGCGCTTTCCGCTTTTGTTGACAAAACGCAGGAAACCTGCACAGGCGAGGTTAAGCTTAAACTCTATAAGGGCAACATTATCAATGCAGGCGTAACATCACCTTACAGCCTTTACGATGAAAACATTGCCTCTTTCGGCGAGGACGGCGGCGCTTACAATCAGGCGGATTCAGCAGGTTTCATCAACCTCTTTGGCCTTTCCATCAAGGTTAAGGCAATGCTTGATGCTCAAAGGGAAAACAACGATTAACTTTAATTAGCGGGCGGATATTATCCGCCCCTACGATTATCTTACGACGGATAAATGAGGACTGACAATGGCTCAATTATGGAAGGGCAGGTTTAAAAAGGAACTTGCAAAGGAAACAAATGATTTTAACTCCTCCATCAGCTTTGACAGCAGGATGTTTGAGGAGGATATCAGGGGTAGCATCGCCCACGCCGGAATGCTTGGCGCGCAGGGCATCATTGCAAAAAGCGAAAGCGAAAAAATAATTGCAGAGCTTGGAAAAATCCTTGATGAAATCAAAAGCGGAGAGCTTCAGATTGATATGGAGGCAGAGGACATTCACACCTTTGTTGAGGGCGAGCTGACCGCAAGGCTTGGCGACACGGGCAAGCGCCTGCACACAGCAAGGAGCAGAAACGACNNGTCTCACTTTGCGCAAGGAGATTGATGAGCTGGAGGAAAAGCTGCGCGAGCTGATCAGCGTTATCTGCAACAAGGCGGAGGAAAACAAAAGCACCATCATGCCCGGATACACCCATCTTCAGCGCGCACAGCCGATAACCTTTGCCCATCACATTATGGCTTATGCAGCAATGCTTTGCAGGGATCTTGGCAGGCTGGATGACACGAAATGCAGAATGAACATCTGCCCTCTCGGCTCCGGCGCTCTGGCAGGCACCACCTATCCGCTGGACAGGGAGATGGTTGCAAAGGAGCTTGGCTTTAACTCAATCACGCTTAACTCGCTTGACGGAGTTTCAGACCGCGATTTCTGCCTTGAGCTTGCGGCGGCCCTTTCAATCATAATGGTGCATCTTTCCCGGTTTTCCGAGGAGATCATTATGTGGTGCAGCTGGGAATTCNNATGCCGCAGAAGAAAAACCCCGATATTGCTGAGCTTGTAAGGGGCAAGAGCGGCAGAGTTTTCGGCGATTTGACAGCGCTTCTGACCGTTATGAAAGGCATTGCGCTTGCATATAACAAGGATATGCAGGAGGATAAGGAAGCGATTTTTGACGCGGTTGACACCGTTAAAATGTGCCTGACCGCCTTCACCCCGATGATTGACACGATGGCCGTGCTTAAGGACAATATGCGCAATGCTGCGGCAAGGGGCTTTATTAACGCAACCGACTGCGCCGATTACCTTGTTGGCAAAGGGCTTGCATTCCGCGATGCATATAAGGCAACGGGCGAGCTTGTTGCGCTTTGCATTGACAAGGGGCTGACTCTTGAAACCCTGCCGATTGAAGAATACAAGAACGTTTGCGAGCTGTTTGACGATGAGGTTTACACTGCAATCAGCCTTGAAAAATGCGTTGCGGACAGGCTTGTTGCAGGCGGCCCGAGCGTTGAAAGCGTTGACGCGCAGATTGAAGCAGCAAGAAATGCCGCGAAAATATAAACTATTTTGAAACTTTATTTATTTTGATTGACTTGATTAAATCCGTTCGCTTATAATAGCAAACGGATTTAATAATATTATAAAGAGGTTATAGATATGGCATACAAAATTGTTGTTGATTCATGCTGTGATTTAACAGACGAGATGAGGAGCTGGAGCAATCTTGAGGTTGTGCCGCTCACCCTTCAGATCGGCGATTACATTGTGCTTGACGATGAAAATTTTAACCAGGAGGATTTCATTTCCAGAATGGTTGCAAGCAACGAGCTTGCAAAATCCGCCTGCCCCTCCCCCGATGCATTTGCAAAGGCGCTTGAGGGCGATGAGGATGAGGTTTACGTTCTCACCATTACCGATAAATTAAGCGGCTGTTACAACAGCGCGCTTCAGGGCGTTTCCCTTTTCTTTGAGGAAAACGAGGGCAGCGAAAAGAAAATCCATGTTTTCAATTCCCTTGCCACCTCCGGTCTTGAAACGCTGATGGCAGAAAAAATCAAGGAGCTTGCAGACGGCGGCATGGCATTTGAGGAGCTTGTTAAAACCGTTGAGGATTACTGCGTTAACGGGCTTGGGCTTTATTTCTGTCTGGAGAGCATGGATGCGCTCAAGGGCAACGGCAGGCTTTATAACCTGGCGGCAAACGTTATTGAAGCGCTGAGAGTTAAGCTCATATGCCGCAGAACGCAGGTGGGCAACATCTCCGTTGCAGGAAAGGATTTGGCGGCAAAGCGCGCGCTTAATAAGATGGCTGCACTCATTGCCAAGGACACGGAGGGCTGCGATCTTTCCGGCAAAAAATGCTATGTTACCGAGGTTTGCTGCGTTGATAAGGCAAACGACGTTAAGCAGTTTATCAGCGCTGCATGCAATTATGATGATGAAAACATCATCGTGCTGAAGGCAAGCGGACTTAATTCGCTTTATGCTTCAAACGGCGGAATTATTGTTTCTTTTGAAAAATAATGAATAACCGGGAGGCCTACGCCTCCCTTAAATTATCGTTGCTTAAAACAATTTAAATTGATATAATTCTTTTATGAGAGAAATTGTATTTAACATTGCCGCAAAAGACAGAGGCAGGCAAATCAAGGATTTTTTGCGCGATTTCGGCGTTTCCGCTTCCCTGCTTGCGCGGCTGAAGCGCACCGAAAACGGCATAACAAAAAACGGCGAATTTGCAAAAGCAATTGAAGCCCTTGAGGAGGGCGACAGGCTTATTATCCGCATTGAGGGCAGGGGCAAAATGCCCGAGCCTTCACGGGACTCGCTTGAAATCGCATTTGAGGATGAGGATATTCTTGTGGTTAACAAGCCGCCCTTTATGCCCGTTCATGAAAGCAGAAACCATATTGGGGATACACTTTCAAACGCCGTTTCCGCCCATCTTGCAGGCGAGGAGGAAACCTCCTTTCGTGCGGTTTACCGGCTTGATCGTGACACAAGCGGCCTTGTTGTTATCGCGAAAAACGAGCTTGCAGCCGCGAAGCTTGCCGGCAGGATTGAGAAGAATTATTACGCAATAGTTTGCGGTGAAATCAGCGGAAGCGGAACCATAGACGCTCCGATTACGCGCCTTGGAGACAGCATAATTAAAAGAGGAATTGCCCGTGAGGGTGGGGGCGAAAGCGCAATCACGCACTATGAGGCAATCAAAAGCAAAAACGGATTAACCCTGCTGAAAATCAGGCTTGAAACCGGAAGAACGCACCAAATCAGAGTGCATTTTTCAAGCATTGGGCATCCGCTTTTGGGCGATACGATGTACGGATTGTCAAGCGATTTGCTTTACAGACAAGCGCTGCATTGTAAAGAAATTTACTTTACACACCCGATTACCGAAAAAGAAATGAAACTATCCTGCGCTTTTCCGCAGGATTTTGATAATATCATTAAAGGATGGTAAAAATATGCCGGCATATTCAACACATTATATTTTTGCAAAGGAAATGATGCCAAAGCTTTATGAGCTTGCTGATTTTGAGCTTAACGAAAACGCAGTTTATATCGGCACGCAGGGGCCGGACATATTTTTCTTTCACCGGGTTCTGCCCCAGTGGAAGGGAAAATCCAGACGCGACGTGGGCTCTGAAATTCACAGGGGCAAATTCGGCAATATGCTTGAGCTGATGCGCAATTACTGCAATGAAAGCTCCCCTGCTCCGGATATTGCAAAAAAGCTATGTTTACGGCATGATTCTGCATTATGCGCTGGATTGCATCTGCCACCCTTACGTTTATTATCTGCAGAATAAAATTTGCGAAAAGAATCCGAAGGAGCACCCGTTTTCCGCCCACAATATGGTTGAGCTGGGGCTTGATTCCCTGCTGCTCAATGAGCGGCTGGGCGTTGAAAACCCGAAGGCGTTTGAAACGGCAGACACCTTTAATTTCACGGATGAGGAAAAGGCGGAAATCGGAAGAACGCTGCACAGCATTCAAAAAGAGCTTCCGGAGCTGCCCTTCACCGAGGCAGAGGTTGAGCAGGCAATTGAGGATATGAAAAAAATGCAGGTTATCCTTGTTGATGCTGATGACAAAAAGAAAAAGCTTTTCGGCAGAATTGAGCATACTCTTGCCCCGCTGATAAAAAATTTCAAGGTTACGGTTTTTGTTCGCCCCGGGGACTTGGAAAAACAGAAAAAATATGTTAATATAAATCATGGCAGATGGGAATCCCCCTATGAGGAGGGAGAGCGCCATGAGAGCTTTTATGATTTATTTGAGGCTGCAAAACCTAAGGCTGAAGAAATCATCAAGGGCTTCAATGACGGCGCAGACGGCTATCAATTAACACATAATTTATCATTCTTAACAGGAGTTGAAGTTAAATGAAAACAAATCCGGGCTTGCAGATTGACCGCAATGAACTGAAGAAAGGCATTTATATCAGCCGCATCGATGAGGACATCACAACCTATGACATCCGCATGCGCGAGCCAAACCGCGAGCCGGTTATGACAAATGCCGCAATGCACACGATTGAGCATATATTCAAGGATTATTTTAGCAAAACGGAGTTTGGGGAAAACATTATTTATTTCGGCCCCATGGCAAGCCGCACTGGCTTTTATCTGCTTACTCGCTCGCTGACGGATAATTACTCAATAAATCTTATCAGAGAGGCATTTCGGTTTGTTGCCGATTTCTGGGGAATGATTCCGGGCGCAACAATGAACGAATGCGGAAATTGCAGCGACCATAACCTTGCCCAGGCAAAGGAGGAGGCAAAGGCCTTTCTTGAAATTATTAAGGACTGGGGCAAAGAGGATTTGAAATATCCCAAGGAAAAAGAATAATGAACCCGTTATTCGAAACCGAAACAGCTTACACCCTTGATGAATTAAAGAAATTCAATTTTAATGTTAACAGAAAAAAGTTTGTTTTCATTTATGTTTTCTTTTTCGTTCTCATCGCGGCAAGTGTTTTCAAATCCGTGCTTATAGGCTTCACTGTTGCCGACGGAGCTTTTATTGCGGCAATTATTTTTTCTGCTGCGTTGTTTAGTTTCTTGGTTAACAAGGAAATCAAAACAAATTATAACTCAAATAAGCAGCTTACAAAAACGGTTGCGAAAATGGAATTCTATGAAAACGAGTTTATTGAAAAAACAGACCGTTCAAACGCAGCAATAAAATATGAGGATTTATACAGAATTATAGAATCCAAAACCAATTTTTATCTTATGGTTGCCAAAAACCAGGGCGCAATAATTGTTAAGAAAAATTGCACTGAAGATTTGATTGAGTTTATTAAAAATTTAAAAAGCAATAACTAAAAGGCTTGGAGATGTGAACTGCTCCAGGTTGTGCAGAC
>DCTO01000003.1 GCA_002329285.1 Ruminococcaceae bacterium UBA1438 | reverse complement strand
AATACAACATCAAATAGCACGTATAGGGCAGGAAAAAAAGGGTGTATCAAACACAATAGAGTGGCAAATCATTTGGGGTAGTACAATGAATACCACTTTAGTAACCCAATAACCGAGATGTCTTTTCCGTCCCAACGATGAAACCCTTAAACAATTAATAAGCAGGGGAGGACGTTTTCAGCCTCCCGAAAATGGAGATGTTAATTATGCGTTCAGATTTAATTAAAAAGGGGCCTTCACGTGCTCCTCACCGTTCACTCTTGCGAGCTCTCGGTATTGATGAACTCGAAATGAAAAGGCCTTTTATCGCTGTTGTCAATTCAAAAAGCGATTATATTCCCGGCCATATGCATCTTGATAAAATAGCAGAGCAGGTTAAGGCCGGCATTCGCAATGCAGGCGGCGTTCCGTTTGAATTTAACACCATCGGCGTGTGCGACGGTATTGCCATGAACCACAGGGGAATGAAATATTCCCTCTGCTCCCGTGAGCTTATTGCCGATTCAATTGAGGTTATGCTCACTGCTCATCCGCTGGATGCGGTTGTATTTATTCCAAACTGCGATAAAATTGTTCCCGGAATGCTTCTTGCTGCCTGCAGGCTCAATCTGCCGTCAATCTTCATCAGCGGCGGCCCGATGCTTCCCGGTAAAAGCACTGAAACCGCAAGCGGCATCGGCCTATCAGAGCAGTTTGAATATGTCGGCGCAAATGCTGTCGGCAAAATGAGCGATGAGAATCTTGAATCCTGCGCTTTTACCGCATGCCCAACCTGCGGCTCCTGCTCGGGTATGTACACTGCTAATTCAATGAATTGCCTCACAGAAACCATCGGTATGTCTCTTCCCGGCTCAGGCACGATTCCTGCAGTTATGAGTGCACGTCTCCGTCTTGCAAAGATGGCAGGCGAAAGGGTTATGTATCTGCTTGAAAACGATATTAAGCCCTCGGATATCATCACCGAAAAGGCTATTGAAAACGCAATGCGCACCGATATGGCAATCGGCTGCTCAACAAACACAATTCTGCATTTAACTGCAATTGCTCATGTTGCAGGGCATGATATCAACCTTGCAGAGCTTGATGCTTACGGCAGAAAAACGCCGCAGATATGCAAGCTTAATCCGGCTTCATCTGTGTTTATTACTGATCTTAACGATGTCGGCGGCATTTCCTCCGTTATGAAGGAGCTTGCAAAGGGCGGCATGATTAACACCGATGCGCTCACAGTCAGCGGCACCGTTCAGGAAAGGCTTGACAAAGCCCCCGAGGCTGACGGCGATATCATCCGCCGTCTTGATAATCCTTTTTCTGCTGACGGCGGCATCGCTGTTCTCACAGGCAATCTTGCAGAGGAAGGCGCTGTTGTTAAGAAGGGCGCTGTTGCTCCAGAAATGATGCAGCATAAGGGCCCTGCAAAATGCTTTGACAGCGAGGAGGACGCAATCGCTGCAATCAACGGCGGAAAAATCGTTGAAGGCGATGTTGTTGTTATTCGTTATGAGGGCCCGAAGGGCGGCCCCGGTATGAGAGAAATGCTTTCTCCCACCTCCGCAATCATCGGCATGGGCCTCGGCTCATCCGTTGCGCTTCTCACTGACGGACGCTTCAGCGGCGCAACCCGCGGCGCTTCAATCGGCCACGTTAGCCCTGAAGCAGCAGAGGGCGGCACAATCGCCCTTGTTGAGGATGGGGATGAGATTGAAATTGATATCCCGGCAAGAGTGCTTCGTGTTAACGTTTCAGATGAAGTGCTTGCAGAGAGAAAAGCAAAGTGGCAGCCTCCGCTTCAGGAGCTCTCAGGCTATCTCAAGAGATATGCCCAGCACGTTCAAAGCGGCTCCAAGGGCGCAGTTTTTGAGGATTAATTGATTATATAACTAAACGGGCATTTCCGTTATGAGGATACTGTTATGAATGATGATGTTGCTATTTCCGTTCAGAATGTAACAATGTCTTTCAACCTTAATAAGGAAAAGGTTGATAATCTTAAAGAATATGTAATTAAGCTTGTAACCCGCAAACTGGATTATAAGAAATTTGATGCGCTTGATGACATCAGCTTTGATGTTAAAAAGGGCGAGCATCTTGCAATCCTCGGCTTTAACGGCGCAGGGAAGAGCACGTTGCTCAAAACCATCGTCGGCGTTTATAAGCCAACCTCCGGCAAGATTGAAAAAACCGGCGTTATTGCTCCGCTGCTGGAGCTTGGCGCAGGCTTTGATCCCAATTATTCCGGCAAGGAAAATATCTTCCTTTATGGCGCAATCCTTGGTTATTCAAGGGAGTATATCCAGTCAAAATATGATGAAATTGTGGAGTTTTCAGAGCTTGGGCATTTCATCAATGTTCCGCTCAAAAACTATTCCTCCGGTATGAAGGCAAGGCTCGGCTTTTCAATCGCAACCGCGGTTGAGCCGGATGTGCTTATCCTTGATGAGGTGCTTTCCGTCGGCGATGCAAAGTTCAGAACCAAAAGCCTTAAAAAGGTTCAGTCCCTTTTTGAAAAGGGCGTAACCGTGTTTTTCGTTTCTCACAGCATTGATCAGGTTAAAGCTATTTGTGACACGGCTATTCTCCTCAACCACGGCAAAATGATTGCCCACGGCGGCGTTGATGAGGTTTCCGCCATTTATGAGGAAATGACAGCCGGTAAGAATGACAGCAAAAAGAAAGCCATGCAGGAGGAAAAGGAAATCCTAAAAAAGGTTATTTCTGAAAAGCCTGAATCAGCTCCGGCCAAAACGGAAGAATAATAAGCTTTGGTGGTTATATGAAAAAGCTTGATGATATTCTAAATTCGGCGTATAATAACGCCTATTCAATAAAATCAGATATCAGTTTCAGTGATGCGGGAAAGGAGTATGCAAGGAATTCTGCGCCTCCTGCCGATTCCGCGCTCGTTGAGGCTCAAGCGGTTGAATTTAATGTTGAGGGCGGCAATTTGCCGTCTTCAAGATTTTTTGCAAGCATTGGCTCTGCTTATTTTGAGGGCTTTTTTAATAAGGGCCGCCAAAAGCGTTTGATTGTGTTTTTTAGCGGCGCGCGCACAAGAAATAACGGGCGCGATGTTGCACCTTATCCAACCTTTTCATCGTGGTCATGGTACAGCAAAACAAGCGCCTCGGTGCTTTGCCTTGATGATCCTATGTATCACACATATCCCTCCCTTGCTCTCGGCTGGTTTTACGGCACGGAAAACGAGGATTACAGGCAGAATACGGCGCTTCTTATATGCAAAATTGCATCGCTACTCGGGATTGATAATTCGGATATTGTGCTTTATGGTCGTTCGGGCGGGGGCACTGCGGCAATCTGTATCAGTGCTTTTATTGAAGGCAGCAGTGCTGTTGCAATCAATCCGCAGCTTGATATTGAAAACTACAGGTTTAATAAGGATTTTTCGGAAATCACGGGAATTAATCCTTCTGATGAGGCATTTAAAGCCCGAAACGATTTTGAAAAAATCATCCGCGGCAATCCTGATAACACTTTTATGATTATCAGCAATCTTGCCTCTGAAACGGATTATGATGTTGATTTGAAATATCTTAAAAGCCGTTTCGCACTTGATTTGAAATACGGCGTTTGCTCCTGTGATAATTTGTTTTTATGGATTTATTACGCCTGCGGTGAAACAAACCCACACAATGCTTTTGATAATCCTGCGCTTTTCAGAATGATTATAACGGCGCTTGAATGTGCAAAAGAAGCCGGCGGCATTCCTTCTTCAATCATTTCGTTTGCAAATGATTATTGGGCAGAGCGGTATGAGCTGCTTTCGCGCAAGCGTGAGATAAATCAGAAAGCCGTTTTGCGCGGGGTGGAGATTAAAGAGCTGAAGGCTCAGCTTGCCGAAAAGGAAAAAGAGCTTTCGGATTTGAAAACCCAAAAGCCAAAAGGCATTTTTTCAAAATTCAAAAAATAAAAGAGCACCGGCGGTGCTCTTTTTTGTTTGTATAACGAAAACCACGCGAT
>DCTO01000109.1:8239-18221 GCA_002329285.1 Ruminococcaceae bacterium UBA1438 | reverse complement strand
GTCAAGGAGACCCTTGAATGCTTTTCCGTGTCTTGCTTCGTCACGAGCCATTTCGTGAACGCTGTCGTGGATAGCGTCAAGGCCGAGTTCCTTAGCCTTCTTGGCAAGCTTGGTTTTGCCTTCAGTTGCGCCGTTTTCGGCAGCAACTCTCATCTCAAGGTTCTTCTTGGTTGAATCGGTGAGAACCTCGCCAAGCATTTCTGCAAATCTTGCTGCGTGGTCTGCCTCTTCGTAAGCAGCCTTTTCCCAGTATAGGCCGATTTCGGGATAGCCCTCTCTGTAAGCAACTCTTGCCATTGCAAGATACATGCCAACCTCTGAACATTCGCCTGTGAAATTCTCGCGAAGGCCCTGAACGATTTCTTCGTCAACTCCGTCGATAATACCAACGATATGCTCTGCAGCCCAGGACATACCTGCTTCAGGATTTCTCTCCTCCATCTTTGCGCCGCAGATCGGGCATTTTTCGATGGGTTCGTCACTTTCATAGCCGCAAACGGGGCAATAATATTTCTTCTGCATAATTAAAACTCCTTCTATTTTTATTTGTATTTTAATTATATCATAATTGAGGCAATTGTCAATAAAATAGCAATTAAGCGTTCCTAATTTTCAATATGTACTTGACTTGAAGATTTAAATTTGTTATCTTATTGAAAAGGCATTCAGCAATTTTCAGATGTTATCTGTGAAAAGGGGAATTTTAATGATTAAGGTTAACTGGCAAAAGATTAAGCCGTTTGAGAAGAAAAGCTTTGCCCTGCCCGTTATGGCGGTGCTGCTTGCGCTTTGCCTGGCCGCTTTGATTATCGGCGCAGTCCGCAAGCCGGAGCTTGGCGTTTTAAGATTTCTTTCTGCAATTTTTGTGTTTTTAACGATTGCATTTAACATTCGCATTGAATCAAGAATGCTTCAGATTTATATGCTTCTTTGCGTGCTTGCAGCCGGGCTTTTTGCCGCGGCGCTGCTGCCGATGCCAAAGGGGCTTGCAATCTTCTTTTTCGTTATCTGCTGCGTTGCGCTTGCCGCTTCAATCGGCATCACAATTGCCGCCGGGATAATGATGAATCAAAACACTCATTATGATTTTCCGGAGCCGGATCGAAGCAATGTTTTTTCCGGCAAAAACGTTATGCTTTTTGCCCCTCACGAGGATGATGAAATCAATATTTACGGCGGGCTTATTGAGCAGTATGTTAAGCACGGCTCAACCGTTCGTGTGGTTTTTTCAACAAACGGCGATTTTTACCGCCTCGGCAGGCTGAGAATATGGGAGGCGCTCAAGGTTGCAGGCCGTTATCACATCCCGCGGGAGAATTTCATTTTCCTCGGGTATAGTGACAGTATGGTTAACAGCGAGGGCAAGCACATATATAACAGCGATAATGCGGAGGAGCGCATAACCTCACCGGCAGGGCATAAAAAAACTTACGGCACAAACGCAAAGCCGCCGTATAAAAGCAGCAGCTTCACAAGAAAAAATATTCTTAATGATTTCAAATCCGTTATTCTTGAATATCAGCCGGATATTCTTTATTGCTGCGATTATGACGGGCATGCGGACCACCGCGCAATCAGCCTTTTCTTTGAGGAGGCAGTTGATGAGATTATTAAGGAGAATCCTTTTTACCGCCCAGAGGTTTTCAAGGGCTTTGCTTATTCAACCGCGTGGGATGGCAAGGAGGATTATTACAGCCTTAATGCCCTTTCAACACATCTTAAAAAGCCCGCAGAGGTTATGAGAGAAACAAACACCTATGCATGGGAGGATCGTGTTCGCTTTCCGGTTGCGATTGAAAGCCTTTCCCATGTTATGCAAAATTCCCTTAGCTATAAGGCGATGATGGAATATTCAAGCCAAACTGCAACGGATCACGCAAACGGAATTCTTAATTCCGATAATATTTTCTGGAAGCGCAGAACAGACAGCGTGCTTTTCGATGCCGAAATCAGCGCAACAAGCGGCGATCCCTCCGGCTTGCTTGGCTTCAAGCTGGTGGATAGCGAGGATATCAAAAACGATAAGGGCCTGCCCCTTGCAAAGCAGTGGCATGCAACAATTGCCGATGAAAGAAAAATCATCGGCATCAAGCTGCCTGCGCCGCGGAAAATCAGCTCCGTCGTGCTTTACGGCAGCCCGGAGGAAAGCAGCAAAATCGTTAATGCCGTTGTTTCTCTCGGCTCATATCAGTTTTCAACAGGGGAGCTTAACCCCCTCGGCACGCCTACGGTTTTTGAATTTCCTCCCGTTGAAACAGACCGCATCGGCATTAAAATCAAAAGCTATATCGGCAGCTGCAAGCTGCTTAAGGTTGAAGCGTTTGAGGAGCCTGAAAGCGCAGAGCTTCAGTTTATCAAGCTTCAGAATTCAAACGAGGATTTCTGCTATGATTATATCATCAATAAATCAGGCAGAGAGGATTTCACGCTTTACAGCTATCCTTATCAGAAAAACCTTGAATTTGAGGTCGCCGCTGATGACAGCATTCAGTTTAATGTTAACCGCGGCGTGATCACCGTTGCCTGCCTTGAGGGCGAGGAGGGCGTTTTAACCGTAAGGTCAAAGGAAAACCCCGATATTTATGACACGGTGATAATCAGAAATCCCGATGAAAGAGAGCGCTATATTCTTGCCCACAAGCAAAAGCGCGAGCAGCAGTTCCTCTCCTTCCCGATGCAGTGGGATTATTACAGGGGCCTTGTTCGCCGCCTTGTAACTTATAAGCCCGCAAAATTCAATTAATAAAAGCAAAACTGCTGTCCCTTTCTAATGGGACAGCAGTTTTTTATCTGAAATATTTTCCGAAGCTATCGGAAAAGCGCATTGATAATGCTTCTCCGCTTTTGCCGATAAGAACGTAATCCGCAAAGCCGATGTTAATCATTCTGAAAAACGAATTCAGCTTAATGATTGTTGAAACCGTTGCCGCGGTGGGGCAGGGGGTTTCGCTCTCCTGCTTTTCGGCAATGATAATTCCGGCGGCGTGGTTTTGAAGCGCATTTTTGCCAAAGGCATTAAGATTGCCGCTTTCCGAATAGCTGTTAAGCTCCTTCGTTGCTTTGCGGCAGGATATAATGCATTCGGAATTATCAAGGCTGATAATGATTTTTGTTCCGCAGGGCATTTCCTTAAGCCTGCCCCTGCAATAATCAAGCCTTTGTTTTTTGCCTGAAAGCGATGCTCCCTTGCCGGAATGCCCCTTTGAAAATGCGCGTCTGTTCAGCTCTGCAATCAGAATAATCAGTGATGCAGAGCCGGCGCCGATTCCGCCAACCTGCTCAAGCTCGCTTTGCTCTGCCGAAAAAACGCCTTCAAGGCTGCCAAAATGGTTAATCAGCCGCTTTGCAATCGGCTTAACATCCTTGCGCGGAATTGAATAGGTGAGCAAAAGCTCCAGCAGCTCATAATCATATGCAAAGCTGAAACCGCTGAATTTGAATTTTTCTTTTAAACGGCCTCTGTGCCCGTTAACGTATTCGCCCTGCATATTTATCACAGCTTTTCCGCCTGAATTTCAGGCTCAATTATTCGTCAATAACAATGCCCTTTGCCGCTCTTTGCTCGGCAAGCTCTTTTTCCATCTTTTCTTTAAATTCGCCCGTGATGTTATAGAAAAACATCGGAATAACGCAAAGCAGCAGCGAGAATGCCGGAATGATTGAAACCAGGCTGAACATTCCCAAACGCACGGAATGCGGCATTGCGGTGGGGTCAGCCGTAACATTCGCGCTGATTTGCGAAACATCAAGGTGAACAATTATATACATCAAGATGATAAACGAGGTGCTGATTGCGTTGCCGAATTTGGTAACAAAGCTCTGAATTGCGGAGCCCATTCCTGTCAGGCGCACGCCGGTTTTCCATTCCATATAATCAAGGCAATCGCCGATCATTGCAAATGCGCAAACGTTGATTGCGCCCATCGGAATTGCGGATATAATCAGCAGCGGCACGCATGCCCAGAAATGCTCATATCCGATAAACCATATTGCAAAGGAGGATGCGGCGCCAAGCAGCGAGGTTGTGATAATAATCTGCTTGTAGCTGAATTTTTTAATAAGCGGAGTAACCGCAAGCATTGCGCCGAACATACCAATTGCCGCGCAGGCGGCAAATGCGGTTGAAACCGTTGAAATATTGCTTTGAAGCGCAGCCTCTCTTTCAACTGCCGAAAGCCCCGTTAAATCCTTGCCGATATAAAAGCTGTATCTTGCAACGTGAACTGCGCCCGCCTGCAGCATATATCTGCCGGCGGAAAGAATGCCCATAAGCGCCGTTATCATCAGCGGCTTGCAGGTGAGAATTAGCTTGATCGAAGAGGGCTGATTTTTGTCCTTCTTCGGCGGGGGAGGAAGGTTAACCCTTTCCTTTGACTTGAAATAAACCCTCACAAACAGCAGATTGCCGATTATGGAGCTGACAAGCGCCATAATGATATATCTTGTTTTTTCAAGCGTTTCGCCCGCCAGCGCTTCACCGCCCACTGAAAGCCTCGGCAGAATAAAGCCAAGCCCCATAAATATTGCCATAGGGATAGCGGAGCCGACTCCGTTTGCGGTTCTTGCTTTGGAGATGATTGTGCCCCTCTCGTCCGCATTTGGAGTCATAAGATTTGGCAGGCTCCAATAAGGAACGTCGGAGGAGGTGTAAATCATTCCCCAAAGAATGTATGTGATTGAGGCATAAACCATTTTGCCTGCGGGGCTGATGTTCGGCGCGACGAAAAGCAGCATCGTCAGCACCGCAACGGGCAGGGGAGTGTAAAGTATGTAAGGGCGAAGCTTGCCCTTTTTCAGGTTTGCATGGTCTGCAATATAACCCATAATCGGGTCGTTAATCGCATCCCATATTCTTGCCGAAAACATAAGAATTAAAACGAAAAGCGGCGTTACGCCAAGCACGTTCAGATAGAAATCCGAAATATATGAGCTCATAATAGCATAAATCATGCCCTGCCCGAGCGCGCCTATGGCATAAGCCATCCATTCCTTTTTGGGAACATAGTTTTCCATAAGTTTACCCTCTTAAAATTATTTGTAAAATTATTATATCTTTATTTCGGCAAACTTTCAATATAAAGTTGAAAAAGTCATTTTTTTGTTATATAATAAATATGGATTATTCTGTAAACAACTCTTTTTTTCGGAGCTGATAATATGGTGAAAACACGCAAATATATATCGGCAGCAATGGCAATTATTATGGCAGTGGCAATGCTTCTGCCCTTTGGTGTTATGCCTGCAAATGCGGAGGACGGCACGCTTGTAACCCTTTCAAACACAGGCTCAAGCAATGCCTCGTCCTTTGATGTTGACGCCTTTGAGAGGCAATATGGCGATATGCTTGATGCTTTGGCACAGGGGCTGACAAATCATTCGGATTCGGTAAATATTTATAATTACCGCTTGCTTCCTTCAATGCTTCCGGAGGTTTTAAGCTATTTGAGATATTACAAAATGTGTTGGTTTCTGGATACGCAGTATTCATATTCCTGGGACGGCACTTATGTTTATGCTTTTATACCGACATATGTTTATACGGGGGATCAGATAACGGCATATAACACCCTGATTTATTCAAAGTTTGATGAGGTTATCGAAAAAGCCTCGGCTCTTTCAACACAGGTTGAAAAGCTGCTCTATCTTCACAATTATCTTGTTGATAACATTGAATATGATCAGAACGGCAATGATGAGCAGAACAACACTTACGGCGCAATGGTGCTTGGCTGCTCAATGTGCGAGGGCTATTCCGAAAGCTTTGCATATATGGCAAATGAGCTTGGCATTCCCGCTTATGTTATCACCAGCTCGGCGCTTGGCCATGCCTGGAATCTTGTTTTGCTGGACGGTTATTTTTATCATATTGATTGCACCTGGGATGATCCTGTTATTTCAAACCCGAATCTGATTTCTTATCCGATTTCCGGCTATTGCCAGAACAGCAATTTCCTTTGCTCCGATTCTGCGATAACCGCAACGGGGCATAGCTCAACGGATTGGAAAGTTAACAGCATTGCTGCAAACGGCATTGCGGAAAATTCAGATATGTATTCGGATTTTGATTTAAAAGCGCAAAACGTGCTTTCTCATTATTCAAACGGCGCTTGGTTTTATACTGAGACGGATGGCACTGCCTCCTCAAAGTCCCAGGTTAATTTTAAAATTAAAAAGCTTTTATTCCTGAGCAACAGCTCTTACAGGCTTTCAACCGAAAGGCAGATTTACACCTATTACGCCATCTCCTCCTCAAGCTATTACAAAACTTTCTATGCAACGCTTCAGCAGATAGGGGATAATATTTATTATAATAAAGCGGATGGAATCTATAAATATGTTCCGGGCGGCGCTTCAAACGGAAGCGATGATTTGCTGATTATGCAAAACTCGGTTGATGGCAATATTTATGATTATGATATTGATCTTGCCGCACACACCTTCACAGTGATTTACGGCAAAACCTATGCTTATTCTGACACGAATGCAACCACCTTAACTTATAATAATGCGGATTATTTCTGCGCTAATGATGAGCATATTTTCATCCTTCAGAGCACGGTTGCCCCAACGGATGCTGTTGATGGCACAAATGTTTATTGCTGCATTGCCTGCGGGGAATACTACACAGAGCCGATTTACTGCCGCCACACGGTTGAAACCTACATCACGGCAGGGCTTAACAGCCAAACGGGGGATAGCGATTACACCGCCCTTGCGGATCTTAATTCGGATGGATACATCAATATGCGCGATTATTCAATCCTTGAGCATGAATATAATCAGCCCGCGGCATAACAAAAAAAGATAAACATCCCGCACGGTTTTCCGTGCGGGATGTTTTTATGCCCTTATCCGTTAATATCCTTCATTGTAAACGGTGTGTTTCCGCCGACAACACCCATGCCGCTCGGCCCGATTGAATCGTTAAGCCCGCTGTAAAACAGATAATATTTGCCGCCCGCATAAAGCAGGGAAGAGCGGTAAAGCCCCATATTGTCCCAGGCACCCGTGCCCGACGGCGGAACAAAAAGCGTTTTTGCCTTTGTGTATGTAACGTTATCAGGTGAATATGAGTAATAGAGCGACATATGCACCCTGTCATTAGTTGAGGGATAATAGGCAGAAATGCTCATTTCATATCCTTTTGCAGAGCGTATAACGTCAAGATGCCAGTGCGCAAGCTCCGCGTCATCATATTCAACGGTGATTTTACGGATTTCGCTCCAGCTTTTGCCGTCTGCGCTTTCGCGGTAATCAATTGAATATCCGGTGTTCTGATTGATTGCCCACATTTTGTAAAGCCCGTCCTCATAAATAATTGCAGGGCTCAGGAAATCATAAACGTACATTTCGCCAACAAGCATTTCTTCTTTATCAGACCAATGCACTCCGTCAGAGGTGGTTTTGCGCAGCAGCTTAACCTGCATGCTTGGCCTGTCATAAAAGCGCCACCAGCATTCAAGCAACCCGGTGTCCGTGTTATAAACAAGCTCCGTGTCTGAATTATAAACCTTGCCGTGCTCATAGTTTTCGGGCTTTGGCTCAAGCGGATTTGAAAAGCCGCTCGGCTCCTCCCAGTTTTTCAGGTCGTTGCTTGCTAATATATGGGGGTTTTCCCATTGATCGTCATTGCTTTTATATGGCGTGAAGGCGCACCAGTATTTATATCCGTTCCAGCCGTCTGCAAAATATTCAACGGATGGATGGTAATTATATATATCACCGTAAGCATTAACCATATTAAGCGCTCTTTTTGCATGGGTGCTTATGGGGGTAACGCTGATTGCGCATTGCGCCGTAATGCCGTTTTGCTCTGCGGTGATGATTGCAAGCCCCGCGCCTTTTGCGCGCAGCTTGCCGCCGCTGATTGTTGCCACATCGCCGTTGCTTGTGCTCCAGGTGATTTCCCCGTCTGCGTTTTCAAGCGATGCCGAAAGGTCTGCTGCTTCGCCTGCCTGCAGCTCAAGGCTGCGAAGGTTAAAGGCAATTCCGCTTTCCGGCGCTGAAACGGTGATAACGATGCTGTCCGCTGCTCTCTGCGCTGCTGCGGTTATGGTTGCCCTGCCGGCGCCGATTGCGGTTATCGTTCCGTTTTCAACGGTTGCAACGCTTTCATTGCTGCTCTGCCAGGTAATTTCGTCATTGTGGTCTGATGGGGAAATTTCAGCCTCGATTGCAAATTGCTCTCCGATTGCAAGCGGCTTTTCGGGGCTCGCAAGCTCAATTGCGGAAACAGTTATTTCGTTTTCGGTGTAAGGCTGGTCAGTCAGTGCGGATTTTTTAATGAAGCCTCTTCTGATTTTGCCTCCCTTATTGTATTCAATTTCGCACCAGCCCTCATTTTCAGCAGAGATCTGAATCGGCCCCGATGCGCTGCCCTTAATAAATCCGATTGCAAGCGGCGCGGATTTAACCGCCGCCTTATCGGCAAATGCCGTAACCGGCGCTCGGGAATTGCTTTTTGCAAAGGTGCCTGCGGCATTGCTATTAATGCCGCCCCATGCGCCAAAAATTGCAAGCAGTGCAAGAGTAATAATGATTATTTTTTTGCTGTTCTTTTTCATATTCTTAATCCTGTTCAGAATTTTGCCTGCAGCGCAATATCATCAAGCTGCCAGGTTCCGTTTGCAAAGGTGTATGTGATTATTGCGTATCCAATGCCGCTTCTGTCCTCAGTTGCGGCTGAATATGTGTAATTGCTGTTAGTGAGCTTGTATGTGTATTCAAAGGTCAGCGGCAGGGTAATTCTGCATTCCTCGCCTGCGTTCATCACCGGTTGTTCGTCAAGCTCCTGCGTCAGCTCAATTTCGCTGATGCTGAAATCGGAAATTGTGATGTAATCGGTTGCGGAATAAAGCTCTGCGCCGATTTCCTCCGAAAAGCCTTCAAAATAGTTTTGTGCAAAGCGCTCTGTCAGAGGCAGGGAATCAGCCGTCAGGGTGTTTGCCGCAAGCTCGCTGTATATGGTGGTGAGATTACTCTTTGCCGCTTCGGTCAGCTGATTAACAGCCTCCTCGCTCACTGTCATATTAATATAAAAAACTGAATTTGTTTTGCTTATTTCAAGGCTCTCCTCAAAGGTGGCACATAATTGATTTTCTGCTTTGAGGGTGTAGCTTCCCGCAAGCATAGGCGAAACGGTGTATTCAAGATATGAGCAAGCCGTGCGTCAGCGGTAATTGCCGTCAGCGCTTTGCTCTGCTCGTTAATCAGCTGCTCATCATTCAAAAAGATGCTTGTACCGGCGGGGGCATAAATCCTTGCGCTGCAAACGATATCAAAGCTGAGCACGGCAGCATATTCATCATATTTCCAAAAGCCGTTGCTAATTCTCTGCATCCGGAAAATATAATTCCCGATTTCTCCTTCGCTGCCTGTGAAGGTAACCAGCATTTCCTGATAATCCCCGTTTGCTTCGCCATGCTTTTTAACCGAAAAATCTGTGATTTCATAATCGGCAAGGCTTAGTAGCTCCGGATTTTGCTCGCAGGCGGCAACAAATTCCTCTTTGCTGAAATCTGCAAAATGCCTGCCCTCGGATTTATCATAAACCTCGGCGTAATTATCTGAAATCACCGCCTCAATATATTGCCTTGCGTATCTCTCGGGGTTGTATTTTGCAAAGGCAAAGGGTGCAGCAAGCAAAAGCACTGCGGCAACAAGCGCAGCGCAGATTATCACTGCCGCAAGGTTAATAAGCCTTTGCTTTTTCCTTTTCTTTTCTTTTTTCTCTTTCTTCTGTTCAGGGCTTGAGCGCTCTTTTTCAGGCGCCTTTTCCTTATCAAACAGGTCAAAATCAAATTCGTTTTTGCTTTCCATAATTCCTCTTAAAATAAAATAAATATTGCAGTAAAGAAAATATCACAATTATCTGTTATTGTCAATTAACTAATTATTAATAAGGCGTTGTTTGTTATTATGAAATCAGCAGTAATTATTCGATTACAAAATGCATAAAATTTTTTACAAAAAAATTACAAAA
>DCTO01000109.1:390-8199 GCA_002329285.1 Ruminococcaceae bacterium UBA1438 | reverse complement strand
GAATTTGGAGATTTTGTGCGAAAATTGCCGCTGGCTTGCATATGACGAGGAAAGCGAAGAGGAATTTTGCAATCTGCAGCTTGATGAGGATGAATATATTCGCCTTCTTTCGGAGGATAACTCAAAGGGATGCAGGTATTTTTGCCCTGATAACGGAGAATATGAGATTGTTCGGAGGCAAAATTAATGTACAAAAGCATTGAAAACAGAAGCAGCTTAAGAAAAGCAGCCGTTGTTTTTGTGGTGCTTTCTGTTATCATTTCAGTTTTTGCTTTAAATTACGGCGATAAAACCGAATACACCAGTGCCGGCGCGGATGATTCAAAAATTGTGCTTGGCCTCAATCAGGTTTATGCTTTTCCCCTTAATGAGGGAGAGAAAAAAAGCTTCAAAAGCTTTAATCCGGAAATTGTAAGAATAGATCATAACGGTGAACTCACGGCCGTTTCAAAGGGCGAGGCCGTTATAAAAGCCGGCAGCCGGCGTTACACGGTTGATGTTGAGGATGAGCCAACCGCAATTTCCTTTGAGGAGGAAAGCTTTTCTCTCGGAAAAGGGGAGGTTTCAAATCTCAGCCTGATTGTTGAGGGCAGCGGCTGCAATGTGGGATACATCTATAAATGCTCTGAGGATGGCATTGCAAGCCTTGATCAAAACGGGCAGGTTGAGGGCGTTGAGGTCGGCTCCTGCACGGTTACCGTCACAAGCTATAACGGGCTTTCAGCTGAATGCTCGCTTGAGGTTGGCAATGCGCCGGAAAGCATATATTTTGAGGCTGAAAGCGTTGATCTTTATCTCGGCAAAAATGAGATTGTTGCACCGCTAATTGATGGCGGCATTTCAAGAGAGCTTAAGCTTTCAAGCGATAATGAGGAGGTTATTAAGGCTGACGGGCGGCAGTTTGTTGCCGTTGCGCAGGG
Source organism: Ruminococcaceae bacterium UBA1438 (assembly GCA_002329285.1). Lineage (GTDB taxonomy): Bacteria > Bacillota > Clostridia > Oscillospirales > Acutalibacteraceae > Eubacterium_R. The sequence goes on along the minus strand of DCTO01000109.1, from coordinate 7,279 downwards.
AAGCGCAACGATTACTGCAGAAACCTATAACGGCCTTTCGGCAAGCTGCGCGGTAAACGTTTTTGATTTTCCGTTTTATATCAGAACGGATCTTGATCCTAATAAGCCGATGATTGCCCTTTCGTTTGATGATGGTCCGAATGCAGAAACCACTAATGCCATTCTTGATGTGCTGGAGCAGAATAATGCCTCTGCCACCTTCTTCATAGTCGGCAAGCGGCTTGGTTACGGCGGCAATGATAAATGCGCACAGCGAATGGTTGAGCTTGGCTGCCAGCTTGGTAATCACACTTACACGCACGAGCGCTATGGCGAGGATGTTACCGTTGAGGATATCACCGATAATATCGCCGCAATCAAAGAGGCAACGGGTTATGAGCCCTCTGCTTACAGGCCCACGGGCGGTTATATCAGCGATCTTATTAAAGAAAATTGCGCTGCTCCTATTTATCTCTGGGATGTTGACACTAATGACTGGGTTAAAAAATACAGGGATGCAAACCTGCTTTATAATTACGTTCTTTATGCGGCAGGCGATGGGGATATAGTTCTTATGCATGATATTTATTCTGCGTCTGCAACGGCAGTTGAATGGTTTGTGCCGGAGCTTATTAACAGGGGCTATCAGATTGTGAATATAGCAGAGCTGGCATATTATAAAGGATATACCACGGAAAACGGAGAGGTTTATTCTTCCTTTAAATAATTAAAAGAGAGGATTATATTATGGTTGAGATTAAGGCTTATAAGGTTAACAGAGCAGAGATTGAAAACAGGGTTAAGCCCGGAACGCAGCTTAAGCTTCAGAATCAGGTTAAATATAATGTTAATTATATGGATGCTGAAAACAAGTGCATCGGCATTCTTGATTTCAGAATCACGGATGCGGATTTAAACCCCTTTGAGGTTAAGATTGAAATGGTTGCCGAATTCACCTTTGGCGCAGAGGATGAAAAGGCTGATATTCACACCCAATCCTTTGATCAGCTTTTCCCTTATCTGCGGATGATTATCAGCAATTTAACCTCAATGACGGGCATCCCTTCGCTTATGATTCCGCTTATGAAGCTTAATAAGGAAACCGTTTCGGTTAATAAGCGCGAGGATCAGGAAACCAGCAAGCTTAATTAATATTTATGCAAATATTTGTTGACTTGAAATAAATAATATTATATAATTAGGCAAGGGAACAGAAGCTCTCCGAGTTTCTGTTCCTGTTTTTTGTAAAAAATTGATTGGAGAATATATGCTATGGTTAAGGCAATAGTGGGCGCTAATTGGGGCGATGGCTCGTTTGCGACTGCTGCCTGAGGCAGAATAAAGGAGCAATAAGAGCTTCGTAGCGGTCTGAATTTTAAGGCGCCGTATCGGGCAGCCGCAAAAATTCAGGGAACCGCCCGGCGTGAAGTCGGCCATAGAATATTTCAGTATATAAATAATGGAGGATATATAAAAATGGTTAAGGCAATAGTGGGCGCTAATTGGGGCGACGAAGGCAAGGGCAAAATAACCGATATGTTTGCGCAGCAGGCGGATATCGTTATTCGTTTTCAGGGCGGCGCAAATGCGGGGCACACCATTATTAACGAGCACGGCCGCTTTGCGCTTCATCTTATGCCAAGCGGCGTTTGCAGCGAAAACACGGTTTGCATTATCGGAAACGGTGTTGCGCTTGATATAAATAAATTCATCAATGAGCTGGAGGATGTTAAGAAGGCAGGGCTTGATCCCAAGCTTCTTGTTTCGGAGCGCTGCCAGATATTAATGCCTTATCACATCAAGCTGGATGAATATGAGGAGGAGCGCCTCGGCAAGGCTGCTTTCGGCTCAACAAAAAGCGGAATTGCGCCGTTCTTCTCTGATAAATATGCAAAAATCGGCATCCAGGTTAATGAGCTTTTTGATGATGAAACGCTGCGCGCAAAGCTAAAAAATATCTGCACGCTTAAGAATTTAACTCTCAAGCACGTTTATAACAAGCCTTTGCTTGACGAGGAGGAGCTGTTTGCTACCTGTATGGAGTACAGGGATAAGATTGCACCCTATGTTTGCGACACTCATACTTACATCCAGAACGCTCTGCGTGAGGGCAAGGAGATTTTGCTTGAGGGTCAGCTCGGTACGCTTAAGGACCCCGATTTCGGTATTTACCCAATGGTAACCTCGTCCTCCACTCTTGCGGGATACGGCTGTGTCGGCGCAGGCATCCCCGCAAATCAGATTAAGGATATTATCGTTGTTACGAAGGCTTATTCCAGCGCTGTCGGCGCAGGCGAATTTGTGTCCGAAATTCTTGACGAGGAGGAGGCGCAGGAGCTTCGTATCCACGGCGGCGATAAGGGCGAATTCGGCGCAACAACGGGCAGACCGCGCCGCGTAGGCTGGTTTGACTGCGTTGCAACCCGCTACGGCGTTGAGTGCCAGGGCGCAACCCAGGTTGTTATGACCGCATTGGATTGTCTTTCATACCTTGAGGAAATCAAGATTTGCACCGGCTATGAGGTTGACGGCAAGGTTATTGATTATTTCCCGACCACGCCCACTCTTAAGAGGTGTAAGCCTGTCCTTAAAACTATGAAGGGCTGGCATTGCGACATCAGGGGCATTAAGAATTATGACGAGCTTCCGCAGGAAACCCGCGATTATGTTGAGTTTATCGAGCAACAAATCGGCTTCCCGATAACTATGGTTTCAAACGGCCCCGAGCGCGAGGCTATCATTTACAGAAATAAATAAACAACAAACAAAAAAACGCTATCCCAAAAATGTGGGATAGCGTTTTTTGTTCGCTTAATTACGGGTTGGTGCAAGCACCTGAAGAATTAAAGTAATATTTCTTTCCGTTAATCACCTTTGAGGTGTTGGCAAGCATTGCGCCACTGCTTTCAAGGTAATACCATTTGCCGCCCGTATAGAGCCAGCCGGTTTTCATTGCGCCGCTTGATTCAAAATAATACCATTTGCCGCTGATTTTTTGCCAGCCCGTTTGCATAGCACCGCTTGAATTGAAATAATACCACTTGCCGCCAATCTGCAGCCAGCCGATTGCCATATCGCCGCCGGATTTCAGGTAATACCATTTGCCGCCATCCTGCAGCCAGCCCGTTTTCATAGCGCCACTCTTTTCAAGATAATACCATTTGCCGCCGTTTTTAACCCATCCCGTCTGCATAACGCCTTCGGAATTCATATAATACCATTTATTGCCGCTCTTAACCCAGCCGGTTTGCTTGTTGCCGTTGTTATCATAATAATACCAGCTGCCGTTAATATACTGCCAGCCTGCAATATTTTCATAATTGAGGTAAATCGTGGCAGTTGCAAGCTGACTGTTACCCTCTGCAATATCAATCAACAGGAATTCATCCTGCGTGCCGCTGTAATAAACGGATAATAATGACGGGCAATTATAGAATGCATAATTGCCTATCTTTTTAACCGACCTCGGAATAAGGATTGATTCCATTGCCGTGCAGCCGTTAAAGGCAGCGGTGGGTATTTCGGTAATCTTGCCCGGGATGATTACGGATTTAAGGGATTCGCAATCAGCGAATGCCTGAGTTCCGATATAGGTTACGCTTTCGGGCAGTTCAACTGCTGTTAATGAAGAGCAACCGCTGAAGGCATATTTGCCTATGCCCTTCACAGTGTTGCCGAAATCAACGGTTTCAATATTTGCGCAGCTCCAGAATGCGTTTTCGCCAACGGTTAATACGCCGTCTTGTATAACAACATTTTTAATATCATTTTTGTAATCATACCACGGCCTCGGCTGCAAGCCGCCGCTTGCCGCTGAACCGTCTGAAAAATCATCCATTGCGCCCGTGCCGCTTATGGTTAAGGTTCCTGATGTGGGTTCAAAGCTGTAATAAGCATTTGCGCCGCACTTGCCGCTGAGTGTAAGGAAGTTTGCATTAAGCAGAGGATTATTGTATTCGCCAACATAAACCGAGTCGAAGAATTCATCCCTTGTGCCGTCACAATAAATATTCTGTAAGCCCGAGCATTCGGTAAATGCGCTTGCGTTAATTGTTTCTAATTGTGTGCTGAGATAAAGTGTGGTTAAATTCCGGTTATAAGCAACGCCATAAGATGCAATTTGCTTTACGCTGCTTGGAACGATTAGGCTTTCAAGCCCGTTGCACTGCTGAATTGCTCCTGCCTCTATTCTTTCAAGCGTGCTCGGCAGGGTTAGCTTCTTAATGAAATCGCAGTCAAAGAACATATCGACGCCGAGAGTTAAAATACCCTCCTCAACAATAACCTCGGGAACGGGCCTTGTGTTTGCGGGAGAACCACTTAAGTTGTCCCACGTATCGCCGCTGCCGACAATTCTGCCTGTCTGTCCAAAGGTGTCCACAACATAATATGCATCGTCGCCAACCTGAATACCCCAGGCGGTGTTTGTAAACAGCCTTGCGCCGCCAAGCACGTCATTATTGTGATATTTGGTCAACTCAGCCCAATCCTCATCAGTGCCGCCGTAGAATACCATTTGCAGGCTTTCGCAATCCTTAAAGGTGTTATCCGCCAATGTAAGCAATGTTTTGGGCAGGGTTACGCTTTGCAGCGAGGTGCAGCCCTCAAACACGCCGTAGCTCAGATACTGACCGTATTCACCGTCCGAAAGGCAGAAGCCCATAAGGCTTGAACAGTTGCGGAATGCGTTTGCACCCAGCCCTGTGATGCCTACTCCAAGGTCGCTCGGATAAATAATATCTCTTAAAGCCGTGCAACCGCTGAAAGCGGAATTACCGATTGAATAAAGCGAATTTGCATGGCTGAAATCAAGGGTTTCAAGCTTAGTGAAATTTGCAAATGCCCAGTCGCCGATTTGTGTTATGCCGGGGCCGATTTCAATGCTTTTAACCTTATCTGCATAAGCAAGAAGCGGTGAGGGATTAGGATATCCGTCAGTGTATTGGGGAATTGCGCCGGTGCCGATAATATAAAGCCTGCCGGTGCTTTCATCAAGGCTCCAGCTAACCAACTGATTGGAAGTCAGCGCACCGCCGACTTTGCGCCAGGTTGCGTAAAGGTTTGTGTTTCTATCAACATAAATTGAATTAACAACATTTTTGCCGTCCGCAGTAGTTGACCAGCCCGCAAAAACGTAATTTGTGCTTGGTGCGCCGATACCTTTTGAATCAGTGGACAAAACAAGATTACCCGCGGCAGCTCCGGTATAAACCTGGCTGCCTGTGCCGCCGTTCGGCCAATAGGTTACCTGATATGAGTGATAAAACGGTCCCATTGCCGCCAAGCTGTGAATATAATTAACATCGTCTGAAAGTGCTGTTACTTTGAAAGCCCAACCCTCATATGGGTTTTTTGCAGAAAAATCAACTTGTGTCGGTTCGCTATTTGTAATAACTTTTGAACCAACGAGATTGCCCATCTCATCGTATAATCTACAGCTGTATCGGTCAGCATTCTTTACCGGCTCCCACATAGCGGTACTCCCTTCCCATCTTAAATGGGAGGGAATATCAAGCATTTTATGAGGGCTGTGATAAACAGCCTGGCCGTACATCACTCTGGTAAAATAATAATGCTCAATATATGAATAATGTTCCCAGTCGTATGTATGCCAGTCAACATCGTTTATCTGAACATCATATGTGCCGGATGGAAGCATTTTTGCATCCATAAGGGATTTAATCTGAACTTTGTTGTTATATTCCTTACCGTTTGTTTTAACTCCGTCAAGGGAGAAAGAATAATAATTGTCGTTTCCATAGCCATCTCTCCAGCGCAGAACGATATTAACTTCCTGCGTGGGTTCTTTTCCGTCTTTATAATACTGTGTGTACGGAGTGCCGGCAGGATTGTCAAAAACCAATTCCCCGTCCTCATTAATTTCCATACTGTAGTCGTGAAGTTCAAATACTTTTCTGAAATCAACAACTGATTTTTTATCGCCCCAGTCAAGAAACTCATAAAGCCCTGCCGAAGCTTCAAAGGGCATTGCGCCAACGACTGTGATAATCATTACAATCGCCAACATTGCGGATAATGCTTTTTTCATTTTAAAACTCCTTTCAATTATATTTTTTTATTATATATACATTATAACCTGAAATACGGACAGTTGTTAATAAAAGGTATTATTACATACTTAAAATGGAATAATTTTTAGGGTGATAATATGATTGTTTATGACAAGCTTTGTGAAATACTCAATTGTAATTTAGAGGATATTGCTGAATACAAAAAATATTTTTTACTGTAATAAAACTTGAAAAGCAGCGGACAATTATATATAATAATAAATCATTTGTTGTTTCTAATTCTCTTTCGGAGGTTTGCGGATGGAAAAGATTTTGGTGCTGGATTTCGGCGGGCAGTATAATCAGCTTATTGCGCGCCGTGTGCGTGATAACAATGTGTTTGCGGAGATTTTGCCTTACACCGCCACCCTCGATGAAATCAGGGCAGGGAACTACAAGGGCATTATTTTTACAGGTGGGCCAAACTCCGTTTACGATATGGCTTCCCCGCACTACACTGCAGATATTTTAGATTTAGGCATCCCCGTGCTCGGCATCTGCTATGGCTGCCAGCTCATAGCCTGGATGGCAGGGGGTATGGTTGCAACCGCGCCCGTTTCCGAATACGGCAAGATTGAATTTTCGGCAAAGGATTCTCCGATTTTCAAGGGCATCCGCGAAAAAAGCACGGTTTGGATGAGCCACACGGATTATATCTCAAAACCTCCGCAGGGCTTTGAAATCATCGGCACAACCGATGCCTGCCCCTGCGCTGCAATGCAGAATAAGGAAAGGAATATCTATGCCGTTCAGTTTCACCCGGAGGTTACTCACAGCGAATTCGGAATGCAGATGCTGCATAATTTTCTTTATGTTGTCTGCGGCTGCAAGGGCGATTG
>DCTO01000109.1:0-342 GCA_002329285.1 Ruminococcaceae bacterium UBA1438 | reverse complement strand
GTTGACCAGGGGCTTATGCGCAAGGATGAGGGCGATTTTGTTGAGAACACCTTTACCTCTCTTTTTGATATGAATTTTGTGCGTGTTAATTGCGCCGAGCAGTTCCTTTCAAAGCTTAAGGGTGTAACCGACCCGGAGGAAAAGCGCAAGATTATCGGCACCGAGTTCTACAATGTTTTCTGGAATGAAATCAGAAATCAGGAGGATAAAGGCTTTTTCGCCCAGGGTACTATTTATCCCGACTGCATTGAAAGCGGCAAGGGCGACGCCGATGTTATCAAAACCCATCACAACCGCGTTAATATTCCTACGGACGTTCAGTTTGCGGGCGTTATAGAGCCG
>DCTO01000013.1 GCA_002329285.1 Ruminococcaceae bacterium UBA1438 | reverse complement strand
CCGCTATGCGGGTGGATATTTATTATTTGTTACGGATTAATGCAAGCGCCCGAAGAATTGAATTTATAAACCTTGCCTTTATAGCTGAGATTTGCAGTTCTCATAGCGCCGTTACTTTCAAGGTAATACCATTTGCCGCCGTCCTTAATCCAGCCTGTTGCCATAGCGCCGCTGGATTTCAGATAATACCACTTACCGCCATCCTTAATCCAACCCGTTGCCATAGAACCGTTGGATTTGAGGTAATACCAATTATTGCCGTCCTTGAGCCAGCCCGTTTGCATTGCGCCGTTTGAATTCAGATAATACCACTTGCCGCCGACTTGTTGCCAACCGGTTGCCATAGCGCCTGATTTATTCAGGTAATACCAGGTTGAGCCGTCCTTAATCCAACCCGTCTGCATAACGCCGTCTTCATCAAGGAAATACCACTTGCCGCCGTCTTTGAGCCAGCCCGTCTGAGCTTCATCCTCAATATAATAATACCAAGCGTTTTCAATATTAAACCATCCGTTGCGGATTAGCTTTGTGCCCTTATCCCAGACGGTTTGCTTCTTTCCGCAAAGGGCGCACACGTGAGTTTTAGTGCCGTCGGAATCATATGTAGCATCGTTATTGGAAACGTATTCGCCGTATTCATGATTATTAACTACATAGCTAACCGGAATCTGAAGTCTATATTGAAAACCGCTGGCGAACATGCGCGGTGAAGTCGGGAATTCAATGTATCCTTCATAATTACCCGGCTTTAACTCTTCACGCGGTTTTACGGAATATGTTATACTTTCACCGGGTTGCAGGCTTTTACTTTCGGGGAAATCCGATTGACGTATGAAACCAAAAGCATTATCGCTTGCAGGATAAGACCATGGATGAATGTATACGGGTCTGTTGCCCGTGTTTGTTAAAGTTACTTCTACAGCCGCAGGAACGTAAGTTTTATTTTTAGAATCATAACAAACCGTGCCGAAATCAAGGGATTCAATATCAGCAGAAATTGAATAATCCCAATACTCCTTAATTACGACGCGCTTTGCGGCGTTTGTTGAAACAGTCCAAGTAGCATTATCAAATTCAAAATTAGGCTCTTCAACGGACGCATCATAAATTGATACTATATTAGTTACTGCATCGAAATCAAACACTCCGTTTTCAATTTGCACAGAGTTTATAACGTAAGACTCCGGTTCTGTAATTTTAACACTATCGGAAATATTGATGCTTGGCTCAACACCCGAGCTTACCACAGTGGTTGTAACAACTGCAGCGCCCTCGCTTTCAGCAACAAAGCTGCCGCCGTTAAAAGAACTTTGTGCGCAAAGCAATCCAAAGGCAGAACCGTGAGTGTAAACCTCGCCGCCGTTCATTTCAAACGCTTCTACAGCAAAAATACCGAAATTAGTATATCCTGCAATATAATCACTTATAAAAGTATTAATATTTCCTCCGCTCACATTAACAACGCCGCCGTTAATTGTAAGCTTATTTGATGCATAAACAGTATTTGCGTTGATTTCGCCGGAATTAATTGTTAATTCACCTTTATTAATAACGCCGTAAGCATTTATTTCACCGCCATTGATTTCCTTAACGGCAAAATTAACGTCAGAATTAATTTGACCATCATTTACAACAGTATTCTTGTTATTACTTCCGATAACAATATTTGTAGAAGCTCCTTCAGTATCATAGTTTTCAAAATCGTGAATAATATTAATTACGCCGCCGTCAACAGTAAGCTGACACTCGTTTGATGTTTGTCTGAAAGTATAGTTTCCTTCTTCAATATTAAGAGTTCCCGTGCCTGAAATATTGAGATTTCCCGAATACAAAACAGCCGTTACAAATGACGTACCACGAGCAATTCCGGTTTTAGATTTCAGAGTGCTTTCGCCCACAAGCACGATATTCAAATCATCTGCAGCGCTGATGCAGGTGCCGTCTGCATCGGCAGAGCTGCAATCAATAGCTGCATTATTAAGATATAAGGTGTTTGTGGCAGTATCATAACGCCAGCCGTTTGCTGCTTTGCCGTAAACGCCGCTTTCAAGTTCGTCTGCGCCCTGCTCCTCTAAGCAGTCCGCCCAGGTGCCGCCATTGCGGTCAAGCACTATACAAAGCGGTAACGTCATCACCGTTTGTGTTAACGGTTCCGCCGTTAATCTCAAATGCTTTTTCACACACAATTCCAAACTGATTGTTATCATAGCCGTTATAATAGTAAGTTGCATCATAAGGCGAGCCGCCGCTGACGTTAACTAAACCGTTATTAACAGTTATATCAGTTGCAACAATCATATCTGCATTGATCTCTCCGCCGTTTACAGTTAATTCTGTCGAAGCAATTTCAGATACGTTAAGCTCTCCGCCGTTAACCTCGCTAATCATACAAGCAGCGTCGCTGTTTATAGTGCCGCCGTTTACAGCACTGATGTTGACAATGCCGACAATGGGAAGCATTGCGTTTGCATCGCCCTCATAAAGAGATTTATCGTGAGTGATATTGATGGATCCGCTATCAAGAACCATATTTTCAGAATTAATGGCACGATTGCCTTCATTAATATTCAGGGTACCCGTGCCGCTGATATTGAGATTTGATTTTGCATTAATTGCTTTAACCATATAATCCGTTTTTGAAATCAGAGTGCTTTCGCCTTCCAAAACAAGATTCAGATTGTATCCTGCGCTTATACATAAGCCGTCGCAGTCTGCATCGCTGCGGTCAATGGTAACGTTATTTAAAACGAGCGTATTTGATGAAGCGTCATAGCTCCAGCCCTCCTGCTCGTTACTCATTGACTCTGTGCCGAGAACGAGAGTTTCAGTTCTTACCGTGTGGCCGTCAGCAAACACAACAAGCGGGCAGGCGGTTATTACAAGCATAACTGCAAGAATAACCGATAAAAGCTTTTTCATAACAATTCCCCTTTCATAAACTTAACCAATATAATTATACCATGCTGCGATTAATTAAACAATAAAAAATGCGCAGCCGAAGCCACGCACAAAAAACGCATAGCTCAACTGTCGCCAAACAAACTTCACACATTCAAAAAAGAAATGCTGAAATAAGAGTATGCATTTTTATCAAGAGATAAAAATAGCATTCCCTTTTTGAAACTTGATATGAAGTTTGCTTGGCAAGTTAAGTATAGCATTAATTATAGATTTAGTCAACTATTATAAATATTGCGAAGTTTTAGGAGTATGCGTTTTTCCTTTCTTGAAACCTGCACCTGCGAAACCTTAAGTACTTCCGCAGTTTTTGCCTGGGTTAATCCTTTATAATAGCGAAGGTTAATCAAAAGCCTGTCTTCCTCATTAAGCTTGCTTAAAAGCTGATTAACGGAAAGGCGGTTAAACAGTTCCTCACTTTCATCATAAGGAATATCAAACGCCTGCTCTCCGTCTTCTCCGCCGCAGTCTATTGAAACCACGGGAGATAAAGCATTAAGGACCTCCGCCGCTTCATTAATGTCACAGCCGAGTTGAAATGCAAGCTCACTGATTGTCGGCTCGCGCTGTTCCTTATTCAAAAATGCCTCCCTTATTCGGGAGGCTTTAATCGACTTATCCCGCAAAGAACGGCTGATTTTTACTGCGCCACCGTCACGAAAAAGCAGGCGGATTTCACCCATAATCACCGGAACGGCATATGTTGAAAAGGCAAAGCCGCGGCTTTCATCATAGTTATTAACTGCCTTGACTAAACCCACACAGCCGGACTGAAAGAGATCGTCATATTCAATTCCTCCGCCCCTGAAGCGGGCGGCAATTGAATGAACAAGTGGCAAATTTGCCTCAATGCGTTCTTTATCCTCAAGAGTTACCATTTTGATTTGCCTGCAATTCTTTTTGTGAGCGTAACCGTTGTGCCGCTGCCAAGCTTTGAGCGCACGGAAAGCTTATCGCAAAAGCTTTCCATAACCGTGAATCCGAGGCCGGCTCGGTCAGCACCGCCGGTTGTGAAAAGCGGGGTGCGCGCCTGCTCAATATTTGCAATGCCGCAACCTCTGTCACGCACTGTTATAATAACCGCGTTATCCTTAATTCTGCCTTTTATGTATATCATGCCGCATTTATCGCCGTAGCCATGAACGATTGAATTTGTTACCGCCTCCGAAACAGCGGTTTTCAAATCCGCAAGCTCCTCAAGTGTTGGGTCAAGCGGGGCGGCAAATGCCGAAACAACGACGCGAGCAAAGCCCTCATTAATGCTTTTGCCTGATATGGTTAATCTGAATTCATTTTCCATTTTTCTTCTCCTGTTATTTACTTTGCTTCTTTAATGATTGCAATTCTGCCGAGGCCTGCCAGCTCCATTATTTTTTTCGTTTGCGCGGTTACATTGCGAATTTCAACACTGCCGTGATGATTTTACATTAATCGAAAGCGCCCCATAACAAGCCCGATTCCGCTTGAATCCATAAAGCTGATATTTTTAAAATCAAGAATCAGATGATTTGGCTTTTTAAAACTTATTGCATTATCAATCTTATCCCTGATTTCAGCGGCGGAATGATGATCAAGCTCACCGATTAAATAAGCAATCATCAGATTGCCGCTTGATTCGATTGTTACATTCATAATTAACACTCCTGATAAAAAAGAAAGGTCTGCCATAAAAATATAGCAAACCTTAATAACATATTTTGTTGAATTATAAAACTTAAACAATTAATTTTCTTATTTGGCGGATTAAATAAAACGAGCCGCAAATAAGGGTTATATCCCTGTTATCCCTAACTGCGGTCTCCGGGCTTTGTGAAATCCGAACGTCATCGCAAAACTCTGCAGCAATTTTTGCAAGGTCTTCAGCGCTCATTGCCCTTGAATTATTTGGCTTTACAGCGATTATCCTTTTGCATTTCGGGGCAATAAGAGAAAGATAAGTGCGAACATCCTTATCACTCATCATGCCGATAAGGGCAACCTCATTATTAATAACCGGTGCAAGCGTTTCGGCAGCTGAAGGATTATGACCGCCGTCAAGCAGAATTCCGTTAAGCCTTTCAAGCCTTGCGGGAATAAGCGAAAGGCTGCTTACCGCATCAAATCCAAGCTCAGAAAGAACGGCGTTAACCGTTGCAAGATTATTATTTCTGATGCCCCCCTGCTCTTCAACGCAAACAAGCTTTTTGCATTTATCCCTGAATATATTTTCCAAGCCTTTGTTCGGATAAAGAATGCAGGCGCATTCTTTGCGAAGAACGCCGCTTTTTTCAGCAGCAATTTCCTCAACTTTGTTTCCGAGAAAATCGGTGTGATCAAGAGAAACTGCAGTTATAACGGCAAGATTACGCTTTTCAACATTAGTTGCATCCTCCCTGCCGCCCATTCCGCACTCAACAACCGCATAATCAACGCCGCAATCAGCAAAGTATTTATACATAATTGCCGTGAGAAGCTCAAACTCCGTGCAATCATTATTTGAATAAAGGCTGACGTATTCGGCAAAAACGTTTTCGGGGATATATTCAGAATTAATCTGAAGCTGCTCTCTGTAATCAACTATCCAGGGTGAAGAAAAAAGGCCAACCTTTAAGCCGTTAAGCTGTAAAGCATCGGCTACGGTTTTAGCGACGGTTCCCTTGCCGTTTGTGCCGGCAATATGGATTATTTTCAGCTTATCCTGCGGATTATCCATCAGGCTTAAAAGAGCCTTAATGCGGTTAAGCCCCGGCTTAATGCCGAGGCTTTGCTTTTTTATTATGATGTTTAATGCTTCATCATACGTCATATCATTTTCCGAGATTTGCAATTGAATTTTTGATGTTTGCAATTTTTTCCTCAAGTTTTGCCGCATCTTCACGATTTTGGGCAACAACCTTTTCGGGCGCTTTGTTAACGAAGCCCGGGTTGTTAAGCTTTTTCATAATGAAATCAAGCTTATCCTGGGCAGCGTCAAGTTCTTTATTGAGGCGCTTTTCCTCCGCCTCAAAATCAATAAGCTCGCCGAGAGGAATATAAATTTTTGCGTCATCAGTTATAATTGCAACCGTGTTTCCAAGCTCATCAAAGCCAGCGCTTATTTCAACATCGCTTGCAGATGCAAGCCTGATGATGAATTTTGCGCCGGTTTCAAAGGTTTCACAATAAGCGGTTTCAACATAAACCTTTGCCTTTTTGCTTGGGGGGATATTCATCTCAGCCCTGCGGTTTCTGATTGCGCGGATTGCAGTCATAAGGCGTTCAAATTCAGCCTCATCATCAGCATAATTAAGAGCGGCATCATACTCGGGCCATTTTGAAATCATAACTGCCTCATCAAAGTGAGGAATTGCCTGATAAATCTCCTCTGTGATAAACGGCATAAACGGATGAAGGAGTTTTAATATATCGGTGAGAACATAAACCAAAACTGACTTTGCGTTATCAGCCGCCTTTTTATCATCGCCCTGAAGCCTGATTTTTGAGATTTCAATATACCAATCACAGAAAACATCCCAAATAAAATCATAAAGCTTCTGAATGGCAATGCCAAGCTCAAACTTTTCAAGATTTTCAGTTACCTCTTTTGCAAGGGTGTTTGCCTTTGAGATAATCCACTTATCCTCAATTGCAAGCTCCTCCGGCAGTCCGTTATACTTATAATCCTCTCCGAGATACATAAGAACAAAGCGCGCAGCATTCCAAAGTTTATTTGCAAAATTGCGCGAAGCCTTAACCTTATCATCTGAAAAGCGCATATCATTTCCGGGAGAATTGCCGGTTGCAAGGGTGAAACGAAGCGCATCAGCGCCGTATTCATCAATAACAAGAAGCGGATCAATTCCGTTGCCGAGAGATTTGCTCATCTTTCTGCCCTGTGCGTCACGAACAAGGCCGTGAATAAGAACGGTGTCAAACGGAACGTTATTTGTATGCTCAACAGCTGAGAAAATCATTCTGGCAACCCAGAAGAANNATGATATCATATCCGGTTACAAGTGTGTTTGTTGGATAAAAATATTTAAGCTCCTCAGTGTTTTCAGGCCAGCCCATTGTGCTGAAAGGCCAAAGGGCGGATGAAAACCAAGTATCAAGCGTATCGGGGTCTTGATGAATATGCGTTTTGCCGCATTTCGGGCAAACGGTTACCGGCTCCTTTGAAACGATAACCTCCCCGCAATCCTCGCAATAATATGCAGGGATTCTGTGTCCCCACCAAA
>DCTO01000008.1 GCA_002329285.1 Ruminococcaceae bacterium UBA1438 | reverse complement strand
AGAAATTGCTTTGGTGCGGAGGGTAGCTCAAGCTCCTGCGCTCTGCCTTTAAAGTTGTTCCAAATCTTAATCATATCTTCCTTTTCAGGCTTCTTATCGAAATTAACAAAAACAGCACCGAGATGGCCGTTTGAAACGGGAACGCGAATGCACTGAGCTGTGAAATTCGGCTTATCGGCAAGCTTGATTTCGCCATCCTCAATTCTGCCCCAGAGCTTAAGCGGCTCTTTTTCGCTCTTTTCTTCCTCGCCACTGATGAAAGGAATAACGTTATCAATCATCTCCGGCCAGGTTTCAAAGGTCTTTCCGGCGCCGCTGATAGCCTGATATGTGCAAACTAAAACGTCCTTAACGCCATAATCTTTATGAAGAGGGAAAAGGGCGGGAACATATGACTGAAGAGAGCAGTTTGATTTAACTGCAATAAATCCTCTCTTTGTGCCAAGCCTTTTGCGCTGAGCAGGAATAATTTCAATATGCTCCGGATTAAGCTCCGGCACAACCATCGGAACATCAGGGGTGAAACGATGTGCGCTGTTATTGGAAACAACAGGGCATTCGTGTTTTGCATATTCCTCCTCAAGTGCTTTGATTTCATCCTTTTTCATATCAACTGCGCAGAAAACGAAATCAACAAGCTTTGTGATTTCATCAATATCTGCAACAGCATCCTTAACAATAATGTCTTTAACATTATCGGGAATTTCAACATCCATGCACCATTTGGCGCCAACTGCATCGGAATACTTTTTTCCTGCCGATCTTGATGAAGCCGCAAGGCAGGTGATATTAAACCACGGGTGATTGCTTAATAATGTGATGAATCGCTGGCCGACCATACCCGTTGCGCCGACCACGCCAACATTATATTGCTGTTTCATAATTCCTCCTAAAAAATATCTTGTAAAATAAGATATAATACAATATAATAGAAAACGGCATTATTTTGCTTAATTTCCTACTATTCTAAAATAATATAATATCACTTATTATATATATATGTCAAACATTAATTATGGAGACATTATGAAAACTTCTGATTTTTTTTATGAATTGCCTGAAAATCTAATTGCTCAAACACCGATTGAGCCTAGAAACGCATCACGCCTGATGATTCTGCATAAAAACGACGGCAGAATCGAACACAGAATATTTAAGGATTTAGGAGAATATCTGAATGAGGGCGATTGCCTTATTCTTAATGATACAAGGGTGATTCCTGCAAGGATTTTTGGTGTTAAAAAAGACACTGGTGCCGTTGTTGAATTTTTACTTGTTGCGCAAAAGGAAAGCAATATCTGGGAATGTTTGTGCAAACCGGGTAAAAGAGCAAAAATCGGCTCTGAATTTGTATTCGGTGACGGAAAACTCTTTGGCAGAATTGTTGATGTTAATGAAGAGGACGGAAACCGCTTTGTTGAATTCAGTTGTGACAGAAATATTTTTGCCGTTCTGGATGAAATCGGAGCAATGCCGCTTCCTCCGTACATAAAAGAAAAGCTAAAAGATAAGGAAAGATATCAGACGGTTTACAGCAAAGAGCTCGGCTCCGCTGCTGCTCCGACTGCGGGATTGCATTTCACACCCGAAATGCTTGAAGAAATAAGAGCAATGGGCGTTAATATAGGTTATGTAACTCTTCATGTCGGACTTGGAACCTTCAGGCCGGTTAAGGTTGATGATGTTACAAAGCATAAAATGCATTCCGAGCATTACACTATTTCGCAAGAAACAGCTGATCTTATTAATCAGACAAAAGAAAACGGAAAAAGAGTTATTTCTGTTGGAACTACCTCCTGCAGAACGCTTGAATCCGTTGCCACAAAGTGCGGAAAAATCTGCGCCGATGAGGATGAAACATCAATTTTCATTTATCCCGGATATAAGTTTAAATGCATAGATGCGCTTATCACGAATTTTCATCTGCCTGAAAGCACATTGATTATGCTGGTTTCTGCTTTTGCCGGATTTGATAATATAATGAATGCTTATAATACTGCTGTTTCTGAAAAGTATCGCTTTTTCAGTTTTGGAGACAGTATGCTGATTGAGGATTAACATTTATGAAGTTTACCGTAATTAAAAAGGAAGGTAATGCAAGGCGCGCCGTTTTTGAAACCGTTCACGGTACGGTTCAGACCCCGGCATTTATGAATGTTGCAACTGCAGCCGCAATTAAGGGCGGGTTAGCAACGGAGGATTTAAATAAAATCGGCACACAGGTTATGCTTTGCAACACTTATCATTTGCATATTCGCCCTGGTGATGATCTTGTTAATGATATGGGCGGCCTTCATAAGTTCACAAACTGGGATAAACCGATTTTAACTGACAGCGGCGGCTTTCAGGTTTTTTCGCTTGCAAAGCTAAACAAAATTAAAGAGGAAGGCGTAACCTTTAATTCGCATATTGACGGACGCAAAATTTTTATGGGCCCGGAAGAATCAATGCAAATTCAAAGCCATCTTGCATCAACCATTGCAATGGCCTTTGATGAATGTGTTGAAAACCCCGCTTCTTATAAATATGCTAAGGAAGCCTGCGAGCGCACAACAAGATGGCTTGAGCGCTGTAAAATTGAGATGGACAGGCTTAATTCGCTACCCGAAACGATTAATAAAAAACAGCTTTTATTCGGTATAAATCAAGGCTGCACCTTTGATGAGCTCCGCATTGAGCATATGAAGCTGATTGCGAAAATGGATTTGGACGGATATGCAATCGGTGGGCTTGCAGTTGGCGAGCCTAAAGAGGATATGTATCGCATCATCAGCGCTGTTGAGCCATATGCCCCGGAGAATAAACCACGTTATCTTATGGGCGTCGGCACTCCGGGAAACATTCTTGAAGCAGTCATCAGGGGAGTTGACCTTTTTGATTGTGTTATGCCAAGCAGAAATGCAAGGCACGGGCATATTTTCACAAAAGAGGGCATAATTAATATCAATAATGCAAAGTATGCAAAGGACGATAAGCCGCTTGATGAAAGCTGCAGCTGCCCTGTTTGTCAAAAACACAGCAGGGGATATATCAGGCATCTTTTGAAAGCAAACGAAATGCTTGGAATGCGCCTTGCGGTTATGCATAATCTTTATTTCTATAATAATCTTATGTGTGAAATAAGAGATAATATCGAAAATAATTCATTTGAAGATTATAAAAATGAATTTTGTGTTAAACTTGATAAAAGAATTTAGAAAATTCTTGCTTTTTTTACGGACACTTTATATAATATCAGTATTGTAAATAATTATTTCGGAGGAATTCTAAATGACTGATTTTTTACTTAGCTTAGGCTCAGGCGCAGCATCAGGCTCAAATGCTCAGGGCGGCTCAACCATGATTATTATGATGGTTGTTCTTGTTGCGCTTATGTATTTTATGACAATCAGACCGCAGAAAAAGCGCCAAAAGGAAGAGCAGGAAATGAGAAATGCCCTTGAAATCGGCGATGAAATTATCACAATCGGCGGTATTGTTGGCAAGGTTGTAACTATTCGTGAAGAGGATCTTATCATCGAAACCGGCGCGGACAGAACCAAAATGAGAATTATGCGCTGGGCTGTTAACACCAATAAAACAAAGATGGATCAGCACAGAAAAGAAGTTGAGGCTGCAAAGGAAGCCGCCAAGGCAAAGAAGAATAAGAAAAATGATTCTGAGGATGACGGCCCCAAGCCGCTTTCTGATGAGGATTAATCAAAATATATACAGTAATATTTTAAAACTCCCTTGAATATCCTTTAACAGGACATTAAGGGAGTTTTTTTATGAAGAAAATTAAAACTGTTAAAGGCTCAGATTTAATTGTAAAATATGTAATAAAAGCGGTTATTCTTACTTTTATATCTGTTTTTCTTTGGAGTGCATTTTTATCTCTGATATGCTTAAAGCTTGATATCGATATCAGCATTTTGAAAATACTTTCAATTGCTGTTTGTGCATTAACCTCTGCATTCACAGGCTATTTCAGTGTTAAAGGATTTAAAAATAACGGCTTTGCACTTGGCGCAATTTCAGCATTGCCTTTAATTATTTACAGCTTTATTAATTTAATTTTTCATTCATCAGGTGGAATATTTTTCCTTGTTAAACTATTTATCTGCATCATTATTGGCGGAATTTTCGGTTTCTTATCAATTAATAATTCAAAAAGGATAAAGGTTAAATAATGCAACTGCTGATGAACGAAAAAGAAAATGAAAAGGCTGAGCCAAAAAAAGAAAAGATTAACATTATTAGCATCTTTAAGAAGAACAAAACAATAATATATTCTATATTTTTTTATTCTGCCGGACTGCTTTTCGGAGCGTTTATATATAAGAAATTTCAGGGCGATACCATAGATTCTTTAATTATTTCAGGCAGTTACTCTCTGTTTTTGCAGCAGTTTTTTCATAATCTGGCAAGGTATTATCTTGTATTCTCAATAACGGTTTTGCTTGGAATTTGCCTAATCGGTTTTCCGATTATTAATGTAATTCCGATTATCTTAGGCTTTGAAACAGCTATCAGAATTTCATATTATTACTGCAATTTCGGAATAAGAGGCTTTGGATATTCTATGCTGATGATTGCACCATTTGCATGTTTGCTGCTCACAATAATCATTCTGACTATATCAAAAAGCTTTGAGCTAAGTAAAAAAATTTATGATTTAACCGTTAAAAAAGATTTAGATAACGTTGAAATTAACTACAAAAGCTATTTGAGAAGCTATCTGATATACGGAATTATGATTCTGATAGCGGCAGCGGCGGATTCTGTTGCAGCAACAGCGCTTGGTGGGATAATTGTATTATAAAAAGGCAAGGGAAAACCTTGCCTTTAGTTATATGTCTTTCTTATTCAAAGGATTTGCTTCAATAGCTTTTCTCGCAGCATCGGTTGTTGTGTGAGTATAAATCTCTGTTGTGCCAAGATTCTCATGGCCGAGAATTTCTTTAAGTAAGAGTAAATCAACATTTCCGTGCTGATACATAAGCGTTGCTGCCGTGTGCCTTAATTTATGTACAGAAAGTCCACGGTCGCCAAGCCCAGCTTTATCAAGATTAGTGTAAACAATATGCTGAACGGTTTTCGGGCTTATGCGCTGATTTCTTGAGCTGAGAAAAAGTGCTCTGTCCTTAACACCTTCATTGGGGCGAACCTTTCTGTATTCAGCAATCGCTCTTATGCATGCATCATTAAGATAAACTATGCGTTCCTTGTTACCTTTACCGGTAATAACAAGGCTTCCGTCTGCTTTTATATCATTATAATCAATTGAAACAAGCTCAGCAAGGCGCATTCCGCAGTTTAAAAACAGGGTTATTATAGCATAATCTCTTTCTTTATACGGACCGTCGACAACGCTTAAAAGCTTTTCCGCTTCCTCTAAAGTGAGGTATTTTGGGAGGGCTTTTTTGGTTTTGGGAATATCAAGGTTTTTCATAGGATTATGTTCAAGAAGGCCAAGATTGTCCGTTAAATATATAAAAAAGCGCCTTATAGCAATAACCCGTCTTGCTCTTGTGTTTTCATTATTATTACGCACGTTTCTGCAATAAATCATAAACTGGTAAGCATCATTAAGCGTAATTCTTTTAATGAACTCAAGATCAATAGGGGAGAGATCAATCTCCTCGTCAGGAGTATCCTTATCGCAGAGGCCTTTTTCTCTTGCAAGAAATCTGAAAAAGGTTCGCAAATCTGAAGCGTATTCAATAATAGATAATTGAGAATGTCCCTTGATTGCCTCAAGATAAGTTAAGTATTGCTGAACAAGCGGTGGAAGTAAAACAAATTCTTCTCGTTTCATAAATAAAGCTCCGTTCTTGTGAAACAGTTTCATAAAATTAAAATATAATTATAGTTATTAAAGGGAATATAATACAGATTTGTACTTCAAAAACCATTTAGTAGATTAACTACTTATTTATAAGATATTAATATAATAATCCAAAATCTTGATAAAGTAAATGAAATTAAACTTATAACTATGAATTTTTA
>DCTO01000039.1 GCA_002329285.1 Ruminococcaceae bacterium UBA1438 | reverse complement strand
AAGGTAACCTCAATCTGCGGAACGCCCCTTCTTGCAGGAAGAATTCCGTCAAGGTGGAACATACCGAGAGTTTTGTTATCCTTTGCAAACTGCCTTTCACCCTGAAGAACGTGAACCTCAACAGAGGTCTGGTTATCAGCAGCAGTTGAGAAAATCTGTGATTTCTTGGTTGGGATGGTTGTGTTTCTTTCAATGATAACGGTGTTTACGCCGCCCATGGTTTCAATGCCGAGTGAAAGCGGGGTGACATCAAGAAGAAGAAGGCCTTTAACGTCGCCGCCGAGAACGCCGCCCTGAAGCGCAGCGCCCATTGCAACACATTCATCCGGGTTAATGCCCTTGAACGGCTCTTTGCCGCTGAACTTCTGAATAGCTTCCTGAACGGCGGGAATTCTGGTTGAGCCGCCAACGAGGAGAATCTTATCAATCTCGCTCATTGAGAGGCCGCTGTCCTTCATAGCCTGGCGAACCGGGCCCATTGTTGCCTCAACAAGATCAGCAGTCATCTGATTAAACTGCGCTCTTGAAAGAGTAAGCTCAAGATGCTTGGGGCCTGTTGCATCAGCAGTGATGAAAGGAAGTGAGATCTGGGCGGTTGTCATGCCTGAAAGATCAATCTTTGCCTTTTCAGCTGCCTCCTTAACGCGCTGCATTGCCATTTTATCAGATGAAAGATCAATGCCGTTGCTCTTCTTGAATTCAGCAACAATCCAATCCATAATCTTCTGATCAAAATCATCGCCGCCGAGACGGTTGTTACCTGCGGTTGCAAGAACCTCCTGAACGCCGTCGCCCATCTCAATGATGGAAACATCAAAGGTGCCGCCGCCGAGGTCATAAACCATAACCTTCTGATCGTCTTCCTTATCAATGCCGAAAGCAAGCGCAGCCGCAGTCGGCTCATTTATGATTCTCTTAACCTCAAGGCCTGCGATTTTGCCGGCATCCTTGGTTGCCTGGCGCTGTGCATCCGTGAAGTATGCGGGAACGGTTATAACCGCTTCTGTTACAGTATCTCCGAGATAGCTTTCAGCGTCTGATTTAAGCTTCTGAAGAATGATTGCGGAAATTTCCTGCGGGGTGTAAGCCTTGCCGTCAATATCAACCTTGAAATCAGAGCCCATATGCCTTTTGATTGAGCTGATGGTTCTTTCGGGATTTGTGATTGCCTGGCGCTTTGCAACGTTGCCAACCATTCTTTCGCCATCCTTGCTGAATGCAACGACGGACGGAGTGATTCTTGCGCCCTCTGAATTTGTGATAACAACGGGCTCGCCGCCCTCGATTACGCTTACGCAGCTGTTTGTTGTTCCTAAATCAATACCAATAATCTTTGCCATAATATTTATCCTCCATAAAGAATTATTTTTAAATTAATTTGCTGATTTGACCATTGCAGGTCTGATTATTTTATCGCCGATTTTATATCCCCTTTGGAACACATCAACGATTTCGCCGTCTTTAAAGCTCTCATCCTCAACATGCATAACCGCATTATGAAGATTCGGATCAAAGGTTTCGCCCTTTTCGCCGTATGCCTCAACCCCGAGCTTTGAGAAGGTGTTTATGAAGCCGTTATAGGTTAGCTCCACGCCCTTTTTGAGGCCCTCAAAATCCTGCTGCTCATTGGCAAGCGCTCTTTCAAGATTATCAATTGCGGGCAAAAGCTCCTTTAAGGTTTCCGCCTTTGCAAAATTGAAGGTTTCCTGCTTTTCCTTTTCACTTCTCTTTCTGAAATTTGAATATTCGGCAGTGAGGCGGAGCAGCTGCTCCTTTGTTTCAGCAAGCTCTTTTTCAAGCGGATTTTCCTCCGCCGGCTCTTCAGAGCCCTCGTCTGCCGCAGCCTGCGAAGGCTGCTTATCCTCGGCGGGCATTTCTGCCTCTGCCGGTTTTTTTGTTTCCTTTTCCTCCTGAGAGGATTTTGTTTCCTTCTTACTCAATTACTGCGCCTCCTTTTTGGAGAAAATTCTGAACTGTGTTCATTATATATTCAACTCTTGGAAGAACCGATGCATAATCAATTCTTGTTGAGCCTATAATGCCGAGAATAGCGGTTTGGCTGTTATTATAATTAAACCTTGCCATTGCCGTGGCCGTGTTTTTCAGCTCCGGATGATAATTTTCCTCGCCGATGAAAAGCTCCCTTTCCTTGCCGTGCCTTGCATATTGCAAAAGCAGATCTGAAATTTGATCCTTTGCGGTGAGGAAGGTGAGCAGCTTATAAACGCCGGAGCCAAGCTCCGTGTGTGAAAGCAGATTGGTTTCACCCTCAATGTGAAGTGAGCCCTCCGCCGCCTCTGCACAAATGGAGCAAAGCGTTGTTAAAACGGGAAGCATATCAAACAGCCTGCCGCCGAGAACGGGCGCCGTGCTCTGTATCAGGGCAAGATTGATTTCGGAAAGCGGAGTGCCGATGAAATATTCAGCGGCAACATAATAAAACAGCGCCTTGAAATCATCATCAAGCGGGCACGCCAGTTTGCAAACGGAGGATTTGATTTTACCGCCGACGGAAAGCATAACCAGCATTGCTCTGCCGCCGCCCGCGGGAATTATATCCACGCCCTGGACGCAATCAAGCTCATCCCGAACAATGTTATAAAACGCGGCGCAATGGGTTGACTGGGTCAAAAGCACGCTTGCCGTGCGCAACAGCCTTTCCGGATCACTTGCATTAACGGAAAGCGCCTCTGCGATTCTTTCCCTTTCAAAAGCATCAAGGGGCTTTGGGCGCATCAGATTATCAACATAATATCTGAAGGAGGCGTTGCTTGGAATTCTGCCGCCGCTTGTGTGCATCTGCTGCAAAAAGCCAAGCTCTGAAAGATAAGCCATTTCATTTCTGATGGTGGCGCTTGAAATCTGATAAGGCAAAAGATTCGAAATTGTTTTTGAGCCAATGGGCTCGCCGGTTTTGATATAGCTGTCAATAATCAGGCTTAATATAGCGGCACGCCTTTCGCCAATCATATTTGCACCCCCTCTGCTTTTCATTAATTAGCACTCTCAATGCGCGAGTGCTAATCCTTGCTTATATATTATATCCTTCATCAGTGTTTGTCAATACCCTTTTTTGTTATTTTTTTGAAAAATCAGCACTTTTTTGAAGCGAGTGCCAACTCTGTTAATAATAATTATTATTATGATTAATTACATCATTATTCCCAACAACACTTTCATTTTCAAAATTTTGTTGACACAAGATGCTTTTTGTGATATATTACAAATGGTTAGTTGTGGCTAACTTTTTTGCACAACGGTTAGTGTTCCTAACCTCTCCTTCCTTTTTCAAATTATAATTTTCCATACTGTTTTGTTAGCCACACTGACCGGATAGGCAGAACATAACGAATCAAACTTTTAAGGAGCAAAGCCATGAATAAAATCACTATTAAAATTGACGGCATGATGTGCGGCATGTGTGAAGCGCATATTAATGACACTGTCCGAAAAGCCCTTCCCGATGCGAAGAAGGTTTCATCATCACACAAAAAAGGAGAATCAACCTTTTTGCTTGATGGCAATGCAGACGAAGCAGCGCTCAAAGCAGCGATAAACGAAACCGGATATGAATTCATTTCTATGAAAACAGAGGCTTACAAAAAGAAGCGCCTTTTCAGCAAATAACAATAAAAAGTTAGCAGGCTGTCCGTATTGCACAAGTCCGTAAAAAATGG
>DCTO01000035.1 GCA_002329285.1 Ruminococcaceae bacterium UBA1438 | reverse complement strand
GCCGCGGGTGTGCTGCGCCATTGCCGCAAGCACACGCCTGTATTGCTCCTGCGAGAGCATATATTTCGTTTCAACTCGTTTAAATATGTTTCGGTAAGCCACATCGCTCACTCCTTTCGTTGAGCTAAATATACCAACGAAACTTAAAACGAACTTTAAAAAAACAAAAAATTAAAAATTTTTTGAAAAAATTTAAAACGAATCGGAATAAGCGCAATAAAAAGGCGTTCCTTTCGGAACGCCTTTTGGGGAAAAATTCAGAGCTTATTCATAATAAGAATATGTTTCCGAAGAAACAGGAGTCAATCCGAGGGAGGTGAGATAATCGAGGGACTGAACATCCTCATCATAAACAGAAATTATATACTCATCAATCTGATCGTAATAATTCGTATAATAGGCTTCGCTGTCAATAAACTCGGCAAACTGCTGCCAATCCATTTGTGAAACCTTTTCCTTGAGCTTTGGCGTTGCGGTCTCGCTGAAAACGTAAACGTCAATTTCGCCACGCTCATTTGAATAGCCGGTTTCCCAAGAGCCGAAATCAATCTGGAACCAGGAATAATTATTATCAAGGAAGCTTCTTGTGTCCGCATTAAGCTTATCGCTGATTGAAAGCTCTGCAAACTCTGCATAGTTTGCGGTGATATCCGACGCCTCAGGCGCAGTATAATAGCCGCCGTAATAATAGTATTCATCCGCCTCTGAATCATATTCCTGCTGCAATTCAAAAAGCTGAGCGCCAACGAAAATGATTTCGGAAGGATCGATATTATAAGGCTCCGTTTGCCTGATGATTTCCTCTGACTGGAACAGCGTGCCAAGCTCGCTTTCAATCAGATTAGGATCAAGGCAATACTGCCTTGCAACGCTTTTGCCGCCCTTGAGATTATACTTGATTTCAAAGCCATAGGTGGCATAATAATCGCTAACAAAATCATCATAAGCCTCAAGCTCAAAGGCGCCGTTTAAGTTTTTCTTGCTTTCGCGGATAACGTCATCCGAAATCAGCTTTTTGTGCAGGGCGATTGTGTTTTCAATGCCCTCCTCGCTTGTGATAACAAACGAGCTTTCCGCTTCCTCATCAATATAGCCGAAAAGCAATGAAAGCGCTGTTTGATATTCGGAATAAGTATAGCTGTCGCAATTAAATTCAACGCTTTCAACCTGCGATGCTTCCGGAATATAATCAATGAACGGGGTGTGATTGGGAAGATAAACGGCGCTGAGGAAAATGATTGAGGCAAGGCTTGCGCAGCCAAGCGAAAGCAAGGTTTCCTTTGTGAACGCCTTTTTATAGAAAATTGCGCTGAAAATCAGGGTTACAATCAAAGCTGAAATCAGGCCGATTATGATTGCCATTGCAAACAAATCAACGCCGCCGCTTGACATAAAGGCGGAAATCTGAAGCAGCACGAGGAAAACATAAGGCATAATCCTGCCTGCAAGCGAAACCTCTGCCACCTCTGCCCTTCTGCGCTTAAACAGGGAGAGCCCGATAACGTAAGCACCGATGATTTCAGCAACGGAAACGGCGATTAAAAACGCATCCCTTTTCGTATCGGAAAGCGCAATATAAGCATTGATTGCGTTTCCCGCAGGGCTGAAGGAAGCATAGCCCACGGTGTTTCTGATAACGCCCCAAACGTTATTAATGTTTGCGGAAATATTTGTGAGCGCAAGCGGAGCGCTGATGAGAGAAATAACCGCAAGAATTATGAAATGCAGCCTTCTGCCCGCCATTGCGGCGCAGAGCATAAGCATTGCAAACGCCGCCAGCAAAGCAAAGAGCATTGCAAGCACGCCCGCAAACGCGCTGTTTTCAAAATAAAAGACAACATTGGGCAGGCTGGGAATTTTCATTATCAGATAGAAAACGCCGATGCCCGCGCAAAACGCAGCCGCATTAACCGCCGCGCCGAACAGGAAGGCGGAATTGAAATATTCCGACCTGGTTATCGGGGAGGCAAAATAATAATCGCAGGAGCGCTTTTTATAAATCTCCTTAAAATAACGGGAGCAGGCAAACAAATCATAAATACCGATGATAATGCAAAGAATTCCGCCAACGCCGCCGATTTCAATATCCGCATTAATTCTTTCAACGGTGCTTGCAGCATATGCGGTGTCATAATCATAAATATACTTATAGCTTGAAAGTGACATGGTTGCGGCAACAATTCCAACCACGATTGAAAGCACAAGAATTATCACCGCGCCCGCCCAGCGGCGCCTTAACAGCTTTTTGAAGGCAGCGCCGAAATTAGAATTTGAAGTTGTTGATGTCATAACCTGCAACCTCCATTTCACTGATAAATATTTCCTCAAGGGTTAACGGCAGGGTTTCAAGTAAGACGGGGCTTTCAGCCGCAAGCACGGCATCAATCTCCTCCTTATTGCCCTTAACCGTCATCTGAATCATCTTGCCCTGGTGAACCTCTTTAACAACGTTAAGCTTTGAATGCAGCTCGCTGAGCGACGCCTCCTCCGGCAAAACGAATTGCAGGCGGAACATTCCCATCGCTTCGCTGTCAATATCCTTTTCCATAAGAATTCCGCCCAGATGGAGCAGGCCGATGTGATCGCAAAAGCCCTCCAGCTCGCGCAGATTGTGGCCGGCGATAACAACCGTTGCCCCCGTTTCATCAACAAATTCAATGAGGATGCGCTTAACAAGCTCACGGATAACGGGATCAAGGCCGTCAAAAATCTCATCAAACAGAATGAATTCCGGGTTATATGAAAGAGCAAGAATGATTGCGCTTTGCCTTTGCATGCCCTTGCTCATCGTTGAAATCTTTTGCAGGGGATTAATCGGAAATGCGGATTTAAGCTTTGTGTAGCGCAGGTCATCCCAGCCGGGATACATATCCTTGTAATACTGCGCCATGCTATCCAGCGTTGCGCCGCTGTAAAAATAAGGGAAATCGGAAACGAATGCGGTTTTCGCCTTAACCGCATTGTTTTCAAACGGAGCTTCTCCGTTGAGATAAGCATTGCCGCTGTCCGGCGCATAAACGCCCGCAAGAATGCGCAGCAGGGTGCTTTTGCCGGCGCCGTTTGAGCCGACAAGGCCGAACACCGAGCCGCCCTCTATATTAAACGAAACGTTATTGAGAGCCTTCGTTTCGCCAAAGGTTTTTGTTATTCCTTTAATTTCAATCATTTTTCATCACCCCAAAGCTCATTAATTATTTCAAGCAGAATTTCCTTTGAAACGCCCGCATTTTTTGCATCTGCCAAAGTTGAGATTATATTCTCCCTGATAACCGCAAGAGTCTCATCCTTTTTTCGGGAGGAAACATAAATCCCCTTGCCCGGCACGGTGTAAAGCACGCCAAGCTGCTCAAGGTTTTTATAAGCCTTTGCAACGGTGTTCGGATTAATTCCGAGCCGGCAGGCAAGAGCGCGCACGGAGGGAAGCATCTCCCCCGGCTCATAGATTCCCAGATTAATATATCTGACTATATTTTTTTCAATCTGCGTGTAAATAGGCTCTCTGCTTGCCGTATCTATAACAAACATATATCATCACCTTAATTCTTTTTTTGCGGGATGCCGAGAACGCCCGACTGTAATCGGAGCGAAGCGACCTATAACTGTCCGCTTACTCATTGTGTATTGCCGTTAACGCGCTGACCCTGACGGAGCGGTTAGCAGGCGCGATGCCCGCAAGCACGCCGACGAGAACGGAAAACCCGATTCCGAGCAGCGCCAGCCACGGCGGAATTGAGGAAACATAAACCTTAAAGCCCTCATCCATTGCGTCCATTGAGCTGACAACGCCGCGCGCAACCGCATTTGCGATAACGGAAATTATATAGCTGATTATTATGCCGATTACGCCGCCCATCAGCCCGATTATGCCTGCCTCATAAAGAAACATCGCCTTGATGTCGTTTATATCGCAGCCGATAACCTTCATTATGCCGATTTCCTTTGTGCGCTCATAAACGGACATAACCATCGTGTTGCTGATGCCGAAGGCGGCAACCAGCATTGAAACGGCGCCGATTGCGCCAAGCACAAGCTGAACAACCTTCATAATCTTCTTGGTTGCTTCCAGCTCCTCCTCATCGGAATAAGAGCCAAGCCCGCTTTGCAGAATCTTTTCCTGCACATCCTTAACGTTTGCCATTTCATCAACATAAACCCAAACGTTTGAATAATTAAGCTTTGCCTTTTCACCGGAGGGGTTAAGCTTATTATAATCCCTGATAAGCTGCTTTGCCGTTTCAATATCAACATAAACCGCATAAGAGGAATAATCAATCTTATAATCGTTTTTGATTATTCCGCCAACCTTTATGCGCTTTTCGTTTGCAACGGAGCTTGTGCCCTCTGCCTGAGAATAAACGGGCGTGCTCATAAAGAAGATATCCTTCATCGGGTCTATCTCGCAATCCGTTATCTCATAATTTTCATCATATTTATATTTAACCGAGTTGCCCTGCGCGTCCGCAAAGTTTGTAACAACCTCTTTGCCGAAATAAACCGTGCTGCTCTTATCCGAGGCGCCGAAGCTGCCCTCTGTAAGCTTAAAGCCGATTTTTTCCATTGCATCAAAATCAATGCCCTTGATTTCGGCATACTGCATGCTGTATTTTCCGCGGGTTATTGTAACATAACTGCCGGCATCAATTATCGGCACAACCATTTCAACATGCTCAACGCTCTGCAGGAATTCCAGCGCCTTATCATCAAGCGGAATATCCCGGCCGCCCTCCTCGGCATAGCCCTCATAAACCGTGACCTTATTTAGAGAGCTGTCTGAGGAATACTGCTCGGTGACCATTTTATCAATGCCAACGCCGATTGAAACCATTATGATTATGGCGCAGGTGCCGATGATAACGCCGATAACCGTGAGCCGCGTGCGCGTTTTGCGGTTTTTCAGATTGCGCAGAGCCATTAAGAAGAGATCAGATTTCTTCATCTACAATAACACTGCCCTTTCCTGCCTTTTTCTTTTTGATAATCACAACCGCCGCAACCGTGCCGCCGATGACAAGCGCCAGCACGCCGAGAGCAATCACAAGGATTTTCATCGGGCTGACGGTTTTAACGTCATCATAATAATCATCCTCAATATCTTCAAAGGGATTGAACTCCTCCTCAACCGTGAGATTAAACTCTGTTTGGGTGGATTTCTTTTCGCCATCCTCATTTTCATATTCAAGCACGAGAATCAGCTTCTTTTCGCCAAGCTGATTAAAGGTGACGGGCAGATTATAATTGCTTGAAAACTGTGTTCCCGCATCAATATTGCCGATATATGCGCTTGCCAGAATTGTGTTATTATCATCAATCAAAACAACCTTGCAGTTTGAAAGCCTGGTTTGCCCGCTGTTGATAACCTGAAAGCCGCAATCGTTTTCCTGCCCCATGGTGATTTTCTGATCCGCAAGGCTCAGGCCCTCAAAGGAAACTTTATCCGGCTGAGCGGCGGGGATGCTCATAACAAGCTCTGCGGCGCCTGCTGCCTTTTCGCCGCCGTCAATATATTCATAAGTGATTGAGGCGGAAATCGGATATATGCCGGAGGGAATTGTGCTTTGGCATTTAAATGCCTTTGAAAAGCTTGCGCTTCCCTTTGCGCTGATTGCATCAACGGAAACGGTGTCCGTTCCGTCAGCAACAACAAATGCATCACCGCCCGAAAGCTTGATGATGACGTTTTGAACCTTAATATCGGAGGAGTTGTTTTTAACCGTGAAATCAAGGTTAAAAACCTCTCCCCCATTAACCTCTGCCCCGCCAAAGGAGAATTTAGAGATTAGCAATTGTTGGGTTAAATTTGGAGTTGCGGCGGAGGCAGAGGTTGTTTGCTGATTAACCTTTAAGCTGAAGGTGAATTCCTCTGAAGAGGAAAACTTTTCCTCGCCCTCAAAATATTCATAGCTAACCGAGGCGGAGATGGCATTCATCCCTGCCGGCGCATTATCAGAGCAGACAAACGCCTTGCTGAAGGTTGCCGTGCCGCTCTTCGCGATTTTATCGGCATAAACGGTGTCCGTTCCGCCGTTAACGGAAAACGCCTCGCCGCCGGAAAGGCGGATTAAAACATTGCGCACGTCAACATCCGCGCTTGTGTTTTTGAGGCTGAAGGTGAGATTAAAGGCGGTGCCGTTATAAATATCCTTATCCGCAGAAAAGCTTTGCGCAATCAGATGCGGAGTTAAAATTGATGAGGAATAGCCGTAATCCTCCTCTGCAGCAAGGGCAGGCACGGCCATTGAAAGCATCATTATCATTGCCGCAAAAACGGCAAAAACGGATTTAAATCTTCTCTTAATCATAATATATATTCTCCCGAAACTAATCATTATCATATTGCTCAACAATTTTTCCGTCCGATATGCGCACAACCATATCGGCATACTGCGCAACCGCCGAATCATGGGTAACAAGCACCATAGTTTGCTGCTGCTCATGCACAAGCTCCGTTATGAGGCGCATAACCTCATCCGTTGTTCGGCTATCCAGATTGCCGGTGGGCTCATCCGCAAAAACAATCTTTGGGTTGGAGGCAAATGCACGCGCAATGCCAACCCTTTGCTGCTGGCCGCCGCTCATTTCGTTGGGGCGGTGAGAGGCTCTGTTTTCAAGGCCAACCATTTTCAGCATTTCAGCGGCGCGCTCCTCGCGCTCCTTTTTATCAACGCCCTTGAACATAAGCGGCAGGGCAACGTTTTCAAGCGCCGTCATCGTTGGAATCAGGTTATAGGACTGAAAAACGAAGCCGGAAAACCGCTGGCGAAAGCGCGCAAGCTGCGCTTCAGAGAGCTGATCAATCCGATATTTCCCGATGGAAACCATGCCCATGCTGGGGCGCTCCAGCCCCGCAAGCATATTGAGCAGGGTTGATTTGCCGGAACCGGAGGTGCCAAGCACCGCGCAGATTTTGCCGCGCTCAATTTCAAGATTAACGTTATCCAGCGCCGTTATCGTTTCGTTGCCGACGAAATAATATCTTGAAAGCCCCACTGTTTTGATAAACGCCTTTTCCTGCGGCATAAGCCTCACCTCCCGAATATTGCATAACTGTTTTATTTCAAATAGTACAGTTTGCTTAATCAAATTACTGTACTATCCCAAGTAGTACAGTTCTGATTTATATATATCATATTAGCTCTCTTTTGTCAACACAAAAACAAAGCTCTTTAATCCGGAAAAATAAGAAGGCCGGGCAACTGCCGACCTTCCTGAATTGTTTTTATTTTGCATTTATTTCAACGCTTGCAATATGCGGCGCGTTTGCCGCATTGCCGTTGAAAAGATTGCTGCCGTCGTTATAAAGGGTGATTGTGTTTTCCCCTGCTTCAAGATAAATCACAGCCGTGGCAGTGGTGTAAGTTTCCCAGCTGTTTGTGTTGCGGCAATAGAGATTAACCGTTTTGCCGCCGGCAAGGATTGAAACATAATCCTCAATCAAATCAATGTTATAAGAATGAACGCCGCCCTCATCATTATTTGAATATTTCAGCGTGAAATAATATTCGCCGCTTTCGGGAACGGTGATCGTGAAATCAGCGCTGCCGCCGTCTGACGATATGCCAAAAACATATTTGCCGCTTTCATCAAGCTCTGCCGCGCCGGATAGCATCATCTCTGCCGCTTGGGTTTTTGAGGAAAAGCCCTTCTCATCGGTTGAGGTTATTTTAACCTCTGAATAAGCGCCGCTCATATCAAGCTTATTAAGCCCCCTCTTTAAGAAAAGAAGCTGCGTTTCACCGTCAAGCTGCGCAGAAAACCAATCATCACGCGGGGAGATTACAACAAGCGAATCGCCGCTTTCGCCCTTTTGAACGTAGGTGTGAAGCGGCTGATCCTCCTCTGCCCTGCGCACGAGCAGGCTGTCCAGCACATAGGTGCCGTCAAAATGCTCAACGCGGATTTTATGATTGCCCGCGCCAAGCGGCACAACCAGATTGAAATTGCCGGTCATTTCGCTTCTGATAGTATTCGGGAGGGCTTTTTGCTGCTGGGCGCCGTCAATGGAAATCATCACAGTGCCGTCAACACGGTCATCGGGATTTTGCTTGCCCGCTTCCTCATCAAAAGCGCCGTCATTAGCCTTGCCGTAAATGAAGAGCAGCTCATAGTTTGCCTCCTCCGGCACATTAATCATAAGCTCAACGCCGTCGCCCTCATTTTCCATACCGCCAACCATGCCGTTTTGCTCGCCCGTTGTGGCATAAGCGCTGTCATAAGTGTAAGCATTGCCGACAAGGGTGCCGTTTTCAAATTCATAGCGGGTGAAAAGATTATCGTTTTCAAAGCGTTCCTGCTCCTTTGCGCACGGAATAATGCGCACGAAATAGGAAGCATTTTTATCCATATCTCCAAGCTCAACCGTGATTGAGGAGCCAAGCTTCTGAGTGTATGCTTTAACAATTTCGGGGCGGACAACCTTGCCCTGAATTCCCTGATAAGTTACGCGGCTGACCTCAACCATAACGTTTTGCTTATAAAGCGCGGAGCCCTTGAGGTTTTTAATTTTTATATTGCCCTCATAATCGGCACCGGCGGCAGCAACAAGGATTTCATCATCCGAAATTGAGCCGACGCCCATAAACTGCTGATACCGCGGTTCGCGCTTTTCCTTAATTGCCTTGCCCAAATCCGAATGGGTGATATCCCTGATTGTGCATTGCATCTGGTTTTCGCCCTGCATAAGGGCATACCAGTGATAAGCCCACCAGGCGGAATTAGGCGTGTTATAATCAGCCGCGGTTGAGCACAGATTGTTTGCAAGCAGCCAATAAGCCTGGTCGCCGTAAACCTTTGAATCCTCAATGCAGGTGATATATTTCATCATCGTGTTGGGATTGCCGTTATCCTCCATCAAGCCATATTCGGAAACAAGAATCTGCAAATCGCCGATGCCGAGGCTTTCCTCCAGCGCGCGAAGCTCTTTAACGTGCGCCTTAAAATCATAGATTGAGCGGATTTGCAGTTCGTGATAAATAATCACATCGGGGGTGCAGTTATTTTCCTTTGTGAAGGTAAGGAAATTTTCAAGCTTTTCAATATTATATTCATAATTTCCGGGGCCGCCGATAAGCGCATCGGGGTCAAGCGATTTTACGTAATCATAAGTCAGCTTCCACGCGGCGTTAAAGTTCACTCTGCCGACATCGTTAAAATCATTCCAGCCGCCGTTAGGGTTTTCGGAATCCTTAACCCATTCGCCAAACCAAACGCCGTTATCGCACTCGTTATAAAGGCAGTAGATTATCTTATCGTGATAATCGGATGCCTTGATTGCGGTTACGGTTTCCTCAATTCTGGGGAAGAAATCCTCCTTAACAAAGGCTTCCCAATCATAAGTGCCGGCATTTTTCGCTTCATTAATCGCGGCTTCCTCATAATACCAGGTGGCATACATATCCTGCAGATAAACGCAAAGATAATCCGCGCCGCCGCTGACAGCCTCATCTGCAACATCCGCCATTTCCGCAATCGGATGCTGAAGCCCGAGGGTGGTTTTGGTTGCAAGGCTTGTTATGCCAACGCTTTCAACCATTTCGCGGGAGGGCACGCCCTCCTCTGCAATGCCGTAAAGATAACCCGAAGCGCCGCCCGTTACCTTGCCGTTATAATTCTTTGCATCAAAAACCAGGGTTGGCTTATGAAAAAGGAAAAAGCCGCCAACCGCAAGCGCCGCCGCAAGAATGATAACCGCAACTGAAATGCCTGCTTTTTTAACAATCTTCATAAAATTTCACCTATCGGCCAACGGCCATTTTTTTCTTAAATAAGCGCCGCGCGGTTATTTAAGAAAACATATATTAATCGCCTTTGGCTCAACCTTGAAAACGACCTCGCTGTAATCAAAATTTTCGCCATCACAGTTGCCGAGAAGCGCAGAGCCGTCTGTTGACCATATTCTGCCGCCCACAAGCTTGCCCATGTGCACCTTTTTGCTGCTTTCCTCTGTTAGCGTGCCCGCGCTGTATTTGGGGATAAGCGGAAGCGCCTCATGCAGCTTAACCGCATCAACCATGCAGAAATCCAGCACGCCGTCATCAAGAATTGAATTAGGCGCAGGGCAGAAGCCNNCCGTCGTCCAAAACGGAATCGGGCGCGGGGCAGAAGCCGCCGCCGTAATAGCTGGCGTTGCAGATCGCAAGCAGGGTATATTCCGCCGGGGTTAGGGTTAAGGTTTTTGCGTTATCATAATCATCAACAAGCTGAAGCTCAAAATTGATTTCATATTTCATTGACTGCATAATTGCAGGAAAAATTGCAATGTTATAAGCCTGATGGCCGAGGAATTTTGCCTTATCCGCCATTTTTTTGCCGATGGTTTCAACCTTCGTATCCAGCCCATAGCTCATAACATTGATGCATTTTTCGCCGTTATAATCAATCAAATCTATCGGGCGAACCTCATACTGCAAATCACCGTTGTGAAGCCCGAAGCTTCTAACGATATCAAGCGCGTCAAGCTTTTTTGCGCCATAAACCTTTTTGGCAAAATCATTGCCAGTGCCGAAGGGCAAAATCATCAGCGGAGTTTGGGTGTGGGCAAGGCCGTTTGCAATTTCATGCACAGTGCCGTCTCCCCCGCAGGAAACAATCACGCAATCCTTGCCGTATTTTGCCGCATAATCAGCGGCAATTTCCTTTGCATGGCCGGAATACTCCGTTTCCTCAATAATCATTTCATTATCGCTCCAGCGAAAGGCGGACTGAACCTCTTTAAAAAGCAGCTGCCTGTCCTTATGCCCGGCAATCGGGTTTTCAATAAAAACGTATTTCATAACATATTCCCCACAATCAGATTAACTCACATAACTCTCGTGCCGCCGACGGGGCGGATGATGAGAACATAGCATTTACCCTCGCCGAAAACGGATTCCATTGCCGCCTTGTATTCATCAAGCAGCTCATTAGGAACAAACGCCTGAATTGTGCCTGCAAAGCCGCCGCCGTGAACGCGGAAGGCGCCCCTGCCCTCAAGCAGCTCCTGCGAAATGCAAAGCGCAACGGAAAGCTTTTGCTCAAGCGCATTTGAAGGTGAAAAAACATTTTGATTATACATATAAGAGGATAAACCGCTGGAGCATATAACCTGCTTAAACGCCTCAAAATCGCCGCTCTCAAGCGCTGAAACCGCCCTGTCAACGCGGAGATTTTCGTTATAAAAATGGAAGGCGCGAAGAATCGCGCGGTCATTAACCTTGCCAATAAGGTTTGGAACGGCCGCCTTGAAATCCTCAAACGGGATTTCGCGCAGCACCCTTTTGCCCATTGCCGCCGCAACGCTTTCCATCTCCATGCGCACTGCGGCATAATCATCGGTTAAATCGCTGTGGCTGCCGCCCGTGTCAATAATGCACAGGGAATGCCCGCTTTTTGAAAAATCAAAATCAACCTTTTTGATAATCGGATCCTCAGTTGACTCAAAATCAATTGTAACAAAGGTGCCGACGGAGGACGCCATCTGATCCAGCAAGCCGCAGGGCTTGCCGAAGAAGGCATTTTCGGCATACTGAGCCGCCTTTGCAATCTCTACCGCGGAGATTTTGCCCTCATTATAAAGGCAGGAAACCGTTGTGCCGATGAGCACCTCAAACGCAGCGGAGCTTGAAAGGCCGCTGCCGCCCATAACGTCAGAGGTGGTTACCGCGTCAAAGCCGCCGATGGTGTAACCCCAATCGTTAATTTTTGCGATAACGCCGCGAACCATTTCGGTTGAATTGCCGTATTCCGCCTCATCGGGGGAAAGCCTTGTGATATCAACAACATTCATTGCATGGCCAACGGATTTAACGCGCACAATCGGCTCCTCGCTTTTTGCAACAACGCCGATTGCATCAAGATTGATTGAAGCGGCAAGCACCTTGCCGTTATTATGATCGGTGTGATTTCCGCAAACCTCTGTTCTGCCGGGGGCGGAGGTGATGATAACCTCCCTTTCATCTCCGAAAAGCTTGATGAATTCCTCAAGCAGCATGATATAGCGCGGCTTTTGCTGCTCAACATAAGCGTCGGTAACATAAACCGCCCTTAAGTTTTCATCCATTTTGCCTGCCCTGATGGCGGCAATCATTTCCTGTGGTTTCATAATGCTTCCTTTCCAAGGCACTTAGCTGCGCCCTTATAAAACGATTTTATATTTTTCTTTTTGAGAATATATCAAAAGCGTTTGCGTCATCTGCCTGGAGCGGATGCCGTAAAACACATTGAATATCAAGCTTGTTATACCCGTGAAGGCAACAATAATCATCAAAAGGGTGATAAACCGGCGCGAAAACGGATTATAAAGCTCTGTACCGATTTTCGTGTAAATAAACATTCTGGGGAAAAAGCCGATTATGCTGAGCATGAGATAATAAACCAAATCATATCTCATTGAGCCATAAAGCTTTGAAATCATATTCAGCGGGATTGAGGGAAACAGGCGGCTTACAATCAGAATATAAGGATTGCCGGAGCCCTTGAACTCAACCCAGCTTTTGATAAATTTAATCTGGCGGATGTTTAAAATCATCATTGCCCAACCGCCGCCGATCCAGCGCCCCTCTCGATATTTAACATAAAAGAGAAACAGGGCAAAAAACGTGTTAATAATCAGCGCATAATGAAGCGGGAAAACCATGCCCGAAATCACGCACAGCACGCCGACGGGAATCGGAAGCTGACATTTTGCGATATAAAGGGCAAAGATGCAAACCAGAATTTCCAGATGCGTATCCAGCCCTGCAACCGCGCGATCCAGCCTTGAAAGCCAGGCAATAACCGCATCAAACCTTGCCTCAAGGCTTGCCTGCCTGAAAAGGCATATGGTTAAAAAGACCATAAGCGCAACCGTTATGATAACGATTATTGAGGATATTAAATTTGTTTGATGACGCTTTGTTCTTTTCAAGCAAAACACTCCTCAAAAATATTAATATTCGTGATAATTTCCTAAAAATTTAAAATTCGGCAGCTCCGAATAAAGCGCGCAAAGCAAATCAAGAATTGCCTCATCGCGCACGTTGCCAAGCAAATCGGCATAGAAGAAATAACTGAATTCGCCGTTTGCAAGCGGGCGGGATTCAAGCTTTGTTAAATTCAGCCCCGTCATTGAAAACCTGCCAAGCACGCGATAAAGCGAGCCGGTTGTGTGAGGCAGGGAGAAAATGAGCGAAATTTTATCAGCATTTTCGGGAATAATCAGCTTTTTGGAAATAACGATAAAGCGCGTTTTGTTTGCGCTGATGTTCTGAATTCCCGTTTTGATTATCTGAAGATTATATTTTTTTGCCGCTTCAGAGGAGCAAATAACGCCGATATCCTCCCTGGGGCTTTCCGAAACAAATTTTGCCGCCGCGGCTGTGTTTGTGTGGTTTATGCCGGTGAAATCAAAATCCTTTAAAAATTTTGAGCATTGCGCAAGCGCCTGGGGATGGCTGTAAACCTCAGCTATGTTTTCATACTTAACGCCTTTTTTTGCGCAAAGGCAATGGCTGACGTCAAGCGAATAGGAGCCGACAACGTAAAAGCGATATTTCATTATCAGATCATAGGATTCATGCACGGAGCCGGCAGTTGAATTTTCAACAGGAATTATTCCGAAGGGGGTTTCGCCCTTATTAACCGCCTCAAACACATCCTCAAACAATCTGTAATGCTTTATCTCCCCATTCGGAAAAAGCGTTTTTGCGGTTTTTGAGGCATAGCTGCCATCCACGCCCGCGCAGGCAACCGCCACGCTTTTGCTGAAAAAATCGCCCTCCTGAACGGAATTGCCAACAA
This sequence comes from Ruminococcaceae bacterium UBA1438, assembly GCA_002329285.1. Taxonomy (GTDB): domain Bacteria; phylum Bacillota; class Clostridia; order Oscillospirales; family Acutalibacteraceae; genus Eubacterium_R. The sequence continues at coordinate 3,221 of DCTO01000035.1, read as the reverse complement.
GCTCACGAAGCTCGCTTCCGCCGCCGATAATTCTGTGTTGCAGCGCGCGGGAGGCATCCATTGCCGCAGCAAAAATCGTTGCAATGGCATCGCCCTGCTCGCCGCATTTTACCTTAACGTCCTCAAGGATTTCCTTTTCCCTTTGCTCGTTGAGAACGGGCATGCCGTGCTCCGCCTTGTATTCGGCAACGCTTGCGGCAATTTCCATCCGCTTTAAAAGCAGGGGCATAAGCTCATCATCTATTTCATCAATTTGTTTTCTTAATTCAAGTAAATCCATTATTTTATATTTCCTTGCCGCAATTTATATTGTTTTCAGAGAATTATATCAAGCAGCGTGAGCGCCGCCATTGCCTCAACAACCGGCACTGCGCGCGGCACGATGCAAGGATCATGCCTGCCGCTGATAACAAGCGTTTCATTTTTCATCGTTTCAAGATTAACGCTTTGCTGGGGCTTTGAGATGGACGGCGTTGGCTTAATTGCAACGCTGAAAACAATCGGTGCGCCGCTGGTTATGCCGCCAAGCACGCCGCCGTTATTGTTTGATTTAAGAGCAACCCTGCCGCCTGAAACTTCATATTCATCATTTGCCTCGCTGCCGAGCGTATCCGCAAAGCCGAAGCCCGCGCCGAATTCAACGCCCTTAACCGCGGGAATGCCGAAAAGCGCAGAGGCAAGCCTGCCCTCAACCGTTGAAAGCATATTGCCGCCAAAGCCGGCAGGAACGCCGATTGCCGCGCATTCAATTATTCCGCCGACGGAATCGCCGTCAAGCCTTGCCTTTTCAATCTCGGCGCGCATTTCAATTTCCTTTTCCGCGCTGATTGTGCCAAAGCTGTTTGCCGCAAGCTTATCAAGCAGCTCTTCGCTGATATTGTTTTTTTCAAAGCAATCGTCTGAAACAGAGCCGATTTGCTTTATATGGGCGGCAATTTTAACGCCCTTTTCCTCAAGCGCCTGCTTCGCAAGCGCGCCTGCAAAAACAATCGGCGCAGTGAGCCTGCCGCTGAAATGCCCGCCGCCGCGAATATCGTTATTTCCGCCGCATTTAACAAAGGCAGGATAATCGCTGTGGCTCGGGCGCGGCACAAGAGCAAGATTTGCATAATCGCCGCTTTTGGTGTTTGTGTTTAAAATCTGCATTGCAATAGGTGCGCCGGTGGTTTTGCCGTTTAAAATGCCGCTTAAAATAATCGGCTCATCCGCCTCTTTTCTTGCGGTTGCGGTTTTATCCCTGCCGGGTGCGCGGCGCTGCATATCTCTTTTTATCTTTTCATCATCAAGCGTTATCCCTGCGGGAAAGCCGTCTATCACGCAGCCGATTGCCGCGCCGTGGCTTTCGCCGAAAACGGAAAGCTTGATTTTATCTCCCATTACCGATGACATTAACCTTTCCTCCAAGCCCTGCATAATCCTCAAAAAACGACGGATAAGTTTTATCAATCGCGTCGGCGTCAGTTATCGTGCTTTCGCCCCTTGCGAAGGCCGCCGCAACGCTGAACGCCATAACGATTCTGTGATCGTTAAAGCCAAGAAGCTCTGCCCCGCAAGGCTCGCCGCCCGTGATAATCATACCGTCCACAGTTTCATCAACCTGAATGCCCATTCTGCGCAGGTTTGAGGCAACGCTTTCAATGCGGTCTGACTCCTTGAGGCGGAGCCTTTCAGCGCCCTTTATGACGGTTTTGCCCCTTGCAAACGCAGCCGTTACCGCAAGGGCCGGCACCGTATCCGGAATATCCGAAGCATCAATCTCAATGCCGCAGAGCGCCGATTTTCTGCTGATTATGCAATCCTCTTTTATCTCTATATCCGCGCCGAAACGCCTTAAAGCATTAATGATTTCCTTATCGCCCTGAACGGACGCCATATCAAGCCCCGTGAGCCGAACCTCGCCGCCGAGCGCGCCGGCAACGAGAAAAAACGCCGCCTGAGACCAATCTGCCTCAACCGTGTAATCCCGCGCCTCATAATGCTGATTGCCGGGCACAAAATAGCCGTAATCCGTTTCCTGCGCAGCCACGCCGAAATCGCGCATAACCTTTAAGGTCATATCAACATAGGGCTTGCTTTCAAGGCGGGTTGTGAGCAAAATTCTGCTGTCCCCTTCAAGCAGGGGGAGCGCCAGCAAAAGCCCCGTGATATACTGCGATGAGATGTTGCCCGCAATTTCATAATCCCCGCTTTGGAGCCTGCCCTCAAGCGAGAGCGGAATTTTGCCGCCGGTTGCCGTGCAGCAAACGCCGTGCCGGGGAAGCAGGCGAAGATATTCGGTTATCGGGCGTTCCGGAAGTCTGCCGCTGCCAACGAAGGTTACGCTTTTCCCAAGCGCCGCCGCAACGGGAATCATAAAGCGCAGGGTGTTGCCGGATTCAAGGCAATCAACAAGCTGCTGCCCGTTTTTCAGTGCCGAAATAACCTGCTGCATTGCGCGCATATCATTTGAATCAATGATTGGCGAAACGGAGCCGCCGCCCGCAAGAAACGCGCAGGCAAGCGCCCTGTGCGCCGCAGATTTTGACGGCGGAATTGCAACGCTGCCGCCAAGTGTTGAATTTTCAATTCTTGCAATACTCATTATTTTTTAAAACATATCCGCAATCTCTTCATAGGTTTTCGGCTCAATGAAGCTCTCGCCGATTTTTCTTATCATAGTTAAATTAATGCCGCCCGCCGTGCGCTTTTTATCAGCACCCATTGCGGCAACAATATCCGAAACGGAGTGCGAATCCTCCGTCGGCATATCAAAGCTTTTAAGCATATTATAAATCTTATCCGCCGTGCCCGCCTCCGTTAAGCCGAGGCGCTCGCCCGCGCGTGTTATCATAACCATGCCGATTCCTACCGCCTCGCCGTGGCTGACGCCCTCAAAATTCCAAAGCTTTTCAATGGCGTGCCCCGCCGTGTGGCCGAAATTGAGCAGCATTCGCTCGCCCTGCTCCTTTTCATCATTTTCAACAACGATGCGCTTGATGTCCACGCATTCATAAATCATATCCTCAAGAAAAGCGCGCGGATTTTCTTTCTGAAGCCTTTCAAAAAGCGGCGCGGATTTTATGCAGCCGTATTTGATAACCTCGCCCATACCGTCGTTAAAATAACGCTGCGGCAGGGTTTCAAGCGTGTTTGCATCAATAAGCACGAGGCACGGCTGGTGAAACGCGCCGCAGAGGTTTTTGCCCTGGGGCAAATCAACCGCCGTTTTGCCGCCGACCGAG
>DCTO01000030.1:36771-38464 GCA_002329285.1 Ruminococcaceae bacterium UBA1438 | reverse complement strand
TAATTATATTATAAATAAATTTATGAAGGAGGATGTGTGATGACTTTAAGAGATGTTAAAATCGGCAACACTTGCAAGGTTAAGCGCATAAACGGTGAGGGCGCATTAAAGCGCAGAATTATGGATATGGGCATAACCAGGGGCGCTGAAATCTATGTTCGCAAGGTTGCGCCGCTCGGCGATCCGATTGAGGTAACCGTCAGGGATTACGAGCTTTCAATCCGCAAGGGTGATGCAGAGCTTATTGAGGTTGAATAAAAGGCTTATTTGCCTTTATTTTTTGAAGTATGGGTTAGCTTTAGGTAACCGATCTTTGGTAATATTTTCAGAAGAAAGGATAGAATATGAGTATTCGTATAGCACTTGCCGGCAACCCGAACAGCNNGTTGAAAAAAAGGAAGGCAAGCTGAAAAAACGCGGCGATGTTGTTATCACAGACCTTCCGGGTATTTATTCTCTTTCTCCTTACACGATTGAGGAGATTGTTGCAAGAGATTATCTTATTGACAATAAGCCTGATGCTGTGTTAAATATAGTTGATGGCACAAATCTTGAAAGAAACCTTTATTTAACAACCCAGCTTGTTGAGCTTGGTATTCCCGTTGTGGTTGCCATCAATATGATGGATGTTGTTAAGAAAAGGGGAGATAAGATTGATGTTGCAGAGCTTTCCCGCCAGCTTGCATGCCCCGTTGTTGAAATTTCAGCATTAAAGGGCACGGGCGTTGAGGAGGCTGCAGAGGCGGCAATTGCCGCTGCAAAGAGTGCTCCTTCAGCACCCCAGCATTCCTTCAGCGGCGTTGTTGAGCATGCGCTTGCTCATATTGAGGAAAGACTGCTTCACGATATGCCGGCAGAGCAGCAGAGATGGTATGCTATCAAGCTTTTTGAAAGCGATGAAAAGGTGCTTGAAAAGCTGAATATCTCCGATGCTGATAAGGCTCATATTGCAGAGGATATCAAGGCTGCAGAGGATGAGCTTGATGATGATGCTGAATCAATCATCACAAATGAAAGATATGTTTACATAGCTTCAATCATTAAATCCTGCTATAAGAAAGCAAACAAGGGCCAGCTTTCAACAAGCGATAAAATCGATAAGATCGTAACAAACCGTTTCCTCGGCCTTCCGATTTTCGTTTTGATTATGTTCCTTGTTTACACCATTTCAATGTCCGGCGGTGCAATCGGCACAAGGCTTACGGACTGGACTAATGACGGCATCTTCGGCGATGGCTGGCATTTAACAGGGCAGGGCGCATTTGATGAAGCAATGGATGCTTATGCTGATGAACATCTCTTCTCAAACGAAGAATTTGTTGCAACAGTTGATGCAGCTGTTGATGCAGATGTTATAGGCGCAGAGGATATTCAGGGTGCCGTTGAGGATGGCAGCTGGGCTGATTTTGAAGAGCCTTATGATTTCTATTCAGATTCTCTTGCAGAGGAAGGCTATGATATTTCAGGTTATGTTGATGCTGCAATGGGCAATGAGGATGATGGCATTGAGCCTGCAGGCGAGCTGCCTGATGATGCTGATTACGGTATTTATGTTCCCGGCGTTCCCGTGCTTGTAGGTAACCTGCTTGAAAAAAATGAATGTTAATGAATTCGTTTCAGGGCTTATTCTTGATGGTATCGTTGCCGGCGTAGGCGCGGTTCTCGGCTTCGTTCCTCAGATGCTTGTGCTCTT
>DCTO01000030.1:2603-36708 GCA_002329285.1 Ruminococcaceae bacterium UBA1438 | reverse complement strand
ACAATTGAAAATGAGCGTGACCGCAGAATGACTATTATGACAACCACCTTCATTCCCTGTGGCGCAAAGCTTCCGATCATCACGATGATTGCCGTTTCACTTTTCCATGGCTCATCACTTGTTGCAACAAGCGCATATTTCATCGGAATTGCGGCAATCGTATGCTCAGGTATTCTTCTTAAGAAAACAAAGATGTTTGCGGGCGATCCTGCTCCGTTTGTTATGGAGCTTCCTNNGAGCGCGGCTGGAGCTTCATCAAGAAGGCAGGCACAATCATCCTTATTTCTTCTATCGTTATCTGGCTTGGTTCAGTATTCGGCGAGACCGGCAGTGGCTTCGGCTTCGATCCTGATATGGAGCTTGAATCAAGCGTGCTTGGCATTATCGGCAATGCAATTAAGGTTATCTTTGCTCCGCTTGGCTTCGGCACGGGCGTTGCAGGAATTAAGGCTACAATCGCAACGGTTATGGGTCTTGTTGCTAAGGAAGAGGTTGTTGGCGTATTCGGCGTTCTTGATTTTGAGGGAATGACAAAGCTTGCTGCATATTCCTTCCTGCTCTTTAACCTTCTTTGTGCTCCTTGCTTTGCTGCAATCGGTGCAATTAAAAGAGAGATGAACTCTGCTAAGTGGACCTGGTTTGCAATCGGTTATCAGTGTGCGCTTGCTTATGCGGTTTCGCTCTGCGTATATCAGATTGGTTCAATCTTCACGGGCGGCCTTAATGTTTTTGGTCTCATTTTTGCGGTTATCGTGCTTGCCGGCTTCCTGTATCTTCTGTTCAGAAAGAATAAGTATGATGATAACCATCTCACGGTTAATTCAAAGAAAAAATAATAAAAGTTTTGTTTAAGGAAAGAAGGCGATTTTATGCTAACATTTTTGCAAGCTAACGGCGGAACGATAATTGCGCTGCTTGCAGTTGCATTTGTCGTGTTCCTTGCAATCAGAAAAATGGTGCTGGATAAAAAAGAGGGCATCGGAATCTGCGGTCAAAAATGCTCCCAGTGTCCCAAAACGGGGCATTGTAATGAAACGATTGGCGCAGAAGAAAATGCTGTTCCTGAAAAGCCGCAACAGGCGGCTTGCAGCGGGGCATGCGGCGCTTGCCCTTACAGCGCACAGTGCCACAGTAATAATTAATTTTGCAACATAGAAATTCAGGCTCGGGTTTCCGAGCCTGTTTTTTTGTTATTTTATTTATATTTCTTTGTTCTGATTATGCATTTTCAACAATTATTTTTCAAAGTATAATTTTTCTCTTGTCTATTTTTTCTATTTATTATATAATGTTATTTGTAAAAATTTGAAAACCTTTGGAGGGAAATTTATGAAACATCCTGAAATAGTTGGAAAAATGAGCCTGGAGCAAAAAGCAAAGTTTGTTTCGGGTTACGATTATTGGCATCTTGAGGAAGCTCCGGAGCTTGGCCTTCCCAAGATTATGATTACGGACGGCCCTCACGGTCTGCGCAAGCAGAAGGGCAAGGATTATGTTGAGCCGGAGGGCGCCGCTAAAAGCAAGGGCGGAATCGGCCTTGGAAATTCAGTTCCGTCAACCTGTATGCCTCCCGCTGCAACCTCTGCCTGCTCTTGGGATGAGGCGCTGCTCCGTGAGGAGGGTGAGGCGCTTGCTGAAGAGTGTCTGCAGGAAAAGGTTTCAACCATTCTCGGCCCCGGCACAAATATTAAGCGTTCTCCCGTCTGCGGCAGAAACTTTGAATATTTTTCAGAGGATCCGCTCCTTGCAGGTAAGATGAGCGCGGCTCACATTAACGGCGTTCAGTCAAAAGGCGTCGGCACCTCATTAAAGCATTTTGCCTGCAATTCGCAGGAGGCTTTCCGCATGGTTATCAATGAGGTTATTGATGAAAGAGCCATTCGTGAGATTTATTTCCCCGCATTTGAAATTGCCGTTAAAGAGGCTCAGCCTTGGACTATTATGAATTCCTATAACAGGATTAACGGCGTATACGCTTCCCAGAACGGCTGGATGCAGAATAAGGCGCTCCGCGATGAATGGGGCTTTAAGGGCCTGCTTGTAACAGACTGGGGTGCTTCTGTTGACAGAATTCCGGGCCTTGAAAACGGCACGGATCTTGAAATGCCCACATCAGGCAGTATTAACACAAAGAGAATTATTGCCGCTGTTCAGAACGGAACTCTTGATGAGGCTGTGCTTGATGAGCGTGTTGATAACGTTGTTGATTTAATAATTAAATCAAAGCCCGCTCTTGAAAATAACCAGGGCTTCAGATTTGACGTTGACGCTCATCATAAGATTTCACAGAAGGTTGCAGAGGGCTCAATGGTTCTGCTTAAGAATGACGATGCAATTCTTCCGCTTAAAGCAGGGCAGAAGATTGCCGTTATCGGCGAAATGGCAAAATCACCCCGCTTCCAGGGCGCAGGCTCATCCGTAATTAATCCAACAAAGCTTGTTAACGCTTTTGATGAATTAACCGCTCTCGGCGTTAACGCAACTTATGCACAGGGCTATGAAAAGGGCAAGGATGAAATTAACGATGCCCTTGTTTCAGAGGCAGTTGCTGCCGCTTCTGCTGCTGATGTTGCCGTTGTTTTCGTCGGCCTCACAGAGGAATTTGAGGGCGAGGGATATGACAGGGAGAATATCGATATGCCAAAGAGCCACAACAATCTTGTTGCGGAAATTGCAAAGGCAAATCCAAACACCGTTGTTGTTCTTGCAGGCGGCTCTGTTGTTCTTATGCCGTGGCTTAATGACGTTAAGGGCCTTCTTAATTCAGGCCTCGGCGGCCAGGCAGGCGGCGCGGCTGTTGCAAATATCTTAACAGGCGCTGTTAACCCAAGCGGCAAAACTGCTGAAACCTATCCGGTTGCTTTTGAGCAGAATCCAACCTTCGGAAATTATCCCGGCGGCCCTGTTGTTTCAGAGCATAAGGAAAGCGTTTTCATCGGCTATCGTTATTATGACACTGCTGAAAAGGATGTTGTTTTTCCATTCGGCTTCGGCCTTTCTTACACAACCTTTGAATACAGCGATATCAAGCTTTCCGCAAGCGAGATTAAGGATACGGACACTGTTAAGGTTTCCTTTAAAATCAAGAATACCGGCGCTGTTGACGGCGCAGAGGTTGCAGAGCTTTATGTTGCAGATAAGGAATCAACTATCTTCCGCCCGAAGAAGGAGCTTCGCGCCTTCACAAAGGTTTTCCTCNNCAAGGCAGGCGAGGAAAAGGAAGTCACCCTTGAGCTCGGCAAGCGCGCCTTCGCTTATTATAACGTTAATATCGGCGATTGGCACGTTGAAACCGGCGAATTTGAAATCATGGTTGGCGCTTCCAGCCGTGATATCAGGCTCACTGAAACCGTAACCGTAACCTCAACCGTTGATGCTGATATTCCGGATTACAGAATGTCCGCTCCGTCTTATTACAAGGCTGATATTATGGGCGTTGATGATGATCAGTGGGCTGCGGTTTACGGCCAGGCTCTTCCTGCAAGAGAGAGGGATACCTCTGCCCCGATTGATATTTATTGCTGCCTTAACGATGCAAGGCACACCAAGTGGGGCGGCAGGCTCTGCAGGCTTATTGAAAAGATTATGGGCGGCATGGGCTCTGATGCAAACGGCGATGGCAAGATGCTTGCCGCAATGGCAACCCAGATTCCTGTGCGCAATTTTATTGCAATGAGTATGGGCGCTTTCTCACCCGCGCAGGCGGATGGACTTCTTATGATGCTCAATGATGATAAATCAAGCTTCGTTGGCTTCAACAAGATTTTCTGGCGCCTCGGCGGCACAATCGCAAAGCTTCCGCATCTTCTTAAATCCATTTAATGTTTTAAGGGAGGGCATTTGCCCTCCCTAATCTTATAAAAGGAATATGAATAAATGAAATATAGTAAAACCATTAAGCTTAGGGACGGAAGAGAATGCCTTTTGAGAAACGGTGTTGAAAGTGACGGCAAGGCCGCGCTGGAGAGCTTCATTTCTGCCCATAGCGAAACTGATTATTTGCTGAGCTATCCGGATGAAATCAAATTCACGGTTGAAGAGGAAGGGCAGTTTCTGCAAAAGAAAACGGACAGTGAAAAGGAAATTGAAATCCTTGCGGAAATAAACGGCAAAATAATCGGCACTGCGGGGATTGAAACCGTCGGTATTCACGAAAAGCTTTCTCATCGCTGCGATTTCGGGGTCAGCATCCTTAAGGAGTATTGGGGGCTCGGCATCGGCAGAGCGCTGACGGAGGCTTGCATTGAATGCGCACAAAGGGCAGGCTATGCTCAAATGGAACTTGAGGTCGTTGCAGATAATAACCGCGCATTGCAGCTTTATCAGAAGCTGGGTTTCGTTGAATACGGCAGAAATCCAAAAAATTTCATATCCAGAATCTCCGGTTATCAGGAGGTTGTTTATATGAGAAAGGAATTATAATTAATCCCAAGCAAAAAAACAAAGCACCGCAGAAATTTTCTGCGGTGCTAATTATTTCTCTTCGGGTTATTTGTTCTTCCAACTAAATAATCAATGCTTGTATCATAATAATCTGCCAGCTTCCAAAGAAGCGCAAGCGGAATTTCGCGCTTTTCATTTTCGTATTGAGAGTATGTGTTTTGTTTAACGTTCAGTAGCTTTGCAATATCCGCTTGCTTTAAATCCTTATCTTCCCTTAAATCCCGCAGCCTCATACAATCACACCCTTATTATAGTATGCCTTTATTGTATTATTTCTCAAAATGAGATGTTGACTTATATCTCAATTTGTGATACTATCGAATTGAACAAATATCTCAAAATGAGAAATGTGAAAGGATGATTATATTGAAAACAAAAAGAATTATAAGTTTATTATTATCAATTCTAATGCTTTTAAGCATCACTGCAGGTATGAGCTTTGAAGCATCAGCAGCAACCTATGAAAAAATAAGCAATTTGAAAGTTCCCAGATTTATTCAGTACTATTCAAACAAAAAGGGAGACGGCAGCTGTTGGCTTGCTTCTTTTGCTTCAATTGACTGTTACCGCAGGGGAAATACTTATAACGGTAAGACGTATAGTTTTGGAAAAGACTATGATCATGATGATGCGCTCTATAAATATCTTTTTAAAAAGAACGGAAACAATGTTGCGTGGCCCGGAGCGTCATCATCTCTTTATAAAGACGAAAAAATATCTTTACATAATAGTTATTCTTTATCAGCACTTTATAAAGCTTTAAAAGCAGGTAAGCCGGTTGTAATCTATTCGTATGATGCACCTCATGCATCCGTGGTTATTGGCCACAAAAAAAGTGCTTCTTCTCTGTCGGCAGATAATTTTGTTGTTATGGATGTCAGCCAAGGGTATTCACAAGACAAATGCTATGTTAGTTTAAGTAGTTGGATAAAAAGATGCGGAACACCTTCGGTAATGTGGTATCAGGACGAAACGCCAGTAACAACCTGCACAGGCACGTTTAATTTTAATGCTAACGGCGGTAGCGGCAGTATGTCAAGTATGACGGTTAAATCCGGAAATAACTTTAAAGTGCCAAAATGCACATTTACAAGAACGGGCTATACCTTTGCAGGCTGGAATGCATATCGTCATTCTGATGGAAAGTGGTACACTGTATCCAATAAGTGGCAAACTGCAAGCGCAATAAGCAGTAACGGGTATTCAAAAAAATTATATAATGATGCTTGTAGCGGAGCGTTTGACGGCTCTTGGTTTGAATCGGGCAAAACCGCGGAAACATACACATTTTATGCAATCTGGAAGGCTTGCTCTCATAGCAATACTGCATTATATGAATATCAGAAAGCAACCTGCACATTAAACGGGTATTATAAATATCGTTGCTCGGATTGCGGATATACTTATTCTAAAACTATTAGCGCAACCGGACACAGTTATGACAGTGGCGTTGTTACTAAACAACCGACTGTAAACTCAACGGGCGTAAAAACCTACACATGCAAAAATTGCGGTGCAACCAAAACGGAAACCATTCCGAAGTTAACCTTAACGGGCTGGCAGAAAATTGACGGCATTTACTATTATTATAATTCAGACGGCACACAGAAAACCGGCTGGATTAAGGATGATAACGGCAAATGGCATTATATTATTCAGATGGAAAGGCAGCCACAAATTGGAATAAGATAAATAATAAATGGTATCATTTTGGCACAGACGGGTTAATGCGCACGGGCTGGAATAAAATCAATAATATTTGGTATTATTTCAAAGGAAACGGACATATGCTTACAGGTTGGCAGAAAATAAGCGACAAGTGGTATTATTTCAATGGAAGCGGTCATATGCTAACGGGCTGGCAACATCAGAGCGGTAATTGGTATTATTTTGAAAGCAGCGGCGCAATGCTTGCAAACACTTCAAAGAAAATAGGCGGCAAAACCTATAAATTCAACAGCAGCGGACAATGCACAAATCCGTAAATAAAAAATGCTATCCCGTTTTTGGGATAGCATTTTTAACTGCTCACTGACCACCGGCAACTTAATTATCCTTATTCTTCTTTCTTTCCTCAACCTCTGCCATTTCTTTGTAAAAGGCGTTGGCTTTAACGTAAACCATAATGATATCGTGAATATGCTCATAAAGCTCGCCGGGGTTATATGCTTCAACGATTATTCTTTCATCATCATCAATGCAAAGCGGTCCTCTTTCATAATCGTTAAAGGTTGGCATAATCGAATATGTGCCGTTTGCCTTAACGATTGAAATCAGCGTTAAATCTGCAGTTGCGTTAACGAAGCCCTTTTTCTTTGTGTATCTCTCAATTGTTGAAACCTGGCTTTCGTCATTATGCTTTTTGGTGTAGCAGGCGTCGATGACATTTTCAATGAAGCTTTCAACCTGCTCTGCGGTATAGGGTGCTTTCAGCAACATAACGGTGTCTATATCGGCAATGCCGTATTGCTCGCTCTCTCCGCAAGGGATGCCGATTAAATTTTCATCCCCGTCAACGTAAACTGAAATTGTGTAATATTCTCTTTCCATAAGTCTGTCCCTCATTTCTAAATTACGGATTGATAATAACATATTTAATTGAAAAGTGCAATCTTTTATGTTAATATACCTTTGGTGATGCAAATGAAAAAGGTTTTGATAACGGGCGGTGCAACCGGAATCGGTGCGGCATGCGCAAGGCTTTTTAAAGAACATGGCTATCAGGTTTTTATAACCTGGAATGAAACTGCGCCTGAAATTGAGGCCGTTAATGCAATCAGATGCAATCTGAAAAGCACGGATGAAATTGACGCGCTTTTTGATGATTTCAATTCTCTTGATGTGCTTGTGAATTGCGCCGGGGTCAGCCTCATTAAAATGATAAACGACGTTACTCCTGCGGATTATGAGCAGCTGATGGCGGTCAATTCAAGGGCGGTTTATTTCTGCTCAAAAAGGGCGGCGGAGCTGATGCTTAAGCAGCACGGCGGCGCGATAGTCAATATTTCCTCAATGTGGGGTGAAATCGGCGCTTCGTGCGAAACGCTTTATTCAATGAGCAAGGCGGGCGTTATCGGCTTAACAAAGGCGCTTGCAAGCGAGCTTGCCCCAAGCGAAATAACGGTTAATTGCGTTTCTCCCGGAATTATTGAAACGCGGATGAACGCTCGCTTCGATTCGGCAGAGCTTGCAGCGGAGGTTCCGCTCGGCAGGCTCGGCACTGCAGATGAGGTTGCTTCTGCCGTTTTGTTCCTTGCGGAGCATAAGTATATAACCGGCGTTGATTTATCCGTCTCCGGCGGAATGGTGATCTGAATACAGGCGTAATGCTGTAACAACAATTAATCCTTTGCATAGAATGGTTTGTAAGGCGGAACACACCGGTTAAAGCCAGCCTTTGCGAAAGGAGGTTGCGTTATGGGTTGCGGTAACAATAACTGCGGTTCTTATTGGATTATCCTTCTTGTTATAATCCTTCTCATCGGCGGTTTCAATAACAACAACAACGATTGCGGCTGCGGTTGCAATTAATTGCTGAAAAAAGGGCTACCTGCATTAGCGGGTAGCCTTAATTCTTTTATAAAATTAACTCCATCCGGGTTTCCTTCGGCTTCATGCCCATTTTGTCATAAAAAGCCTTTGCGGCGCCGTTTCCTTCCCAAACATTCAGGGTCAGCTCATAACATCCAAGCTGCCTTGCCTGCTCCTTTGCATGCTCAAAAAGCAGCCTGCCGATATGCTTTCCTCTGGCGCTTTTATCAACGCAAAGATCGTCAATAAAAAAGCTTTTGAAGGGCACCATGTTGTTTGAAAACGGCTGGCTTTTGATTTCGCAAAAGGCATAGCCAATCACCTTGCCGTCCTCCTCGGCAACAAAGGTGCGCCTGCTTTCCTCAGCAAAGATCTTTGCAAGCTCCTCATCGGTGTATTTGGTTGTGCCGCTGATGAAAATATCAGGCCTGATTTCCGCGTGAAGCTCCAGCACCTGGGAAAGCAGCGCCAGGACCGCCGGTGTATCCTTCTTTTCCGCTTCTCGAATAATCATATTTAATATTCCTTGCTTTTTGAAATAGTGATGTCAAAATAATCGTGTTCGCTGCCCATTGTAAGGCTGATTTTTAAGCCCTCGCTTTCAAAATCGCACCAGGATAGCGCTCCGCCGTTAACCTCAACGTATGGCTCCTCGCCCTCTGCCTCCGGCTCGCCGAAAAGCGCAATCATGCTTTCTCTGCAATCGGAAAAGCTCATTTCCTTGCATTGGATATAAACGGTGCTTGCCTCATTTTCTCCGTTCCTTTCCTCGCCGGAAAAATAAACTGAGCCGTAAGCGTCGCTTTCAAAAAGCTTTCCCTTGAAGTTCAGAATTGTGAAGCTGACGTATTCTGAAAGCTGCGACCGGTCAAAGCCGGTCTCTTCAGGCGTTTTGCCAATAACGGTTTTAAGCTCAAAAACATCATCCATAAAAGCTTCCTCCTGATGATAAACCATTCCGGGGCCGTCAATAATATGCTTATCCCTGTTATGCCAAAGCGCAAAAACAGTTATCACGCAAAGGGCAACGGCTGCCGCGAGAATGATCAAAATGATTTTCGCTTTTGCCTGCATGGGTTTCACTCCTTAATGAAGAAATCTTTTTGCGTTTTTCCAGTTTAATTTTACAATAACGGAGCATCGTTGTCAATAAAAGCAGTTAGGCCTTGTTAATTATACAATTTATGAATATTTAATATACTATAATATTGACAATTAATTAACGAATATGATAGAATACTAAACGGCTAATATGGTCTCATTTTAGGAGATTTTAACCGTTAATAATTTGAAAAGGAGAATTCAGATGGCAGACAAAATGTTAGGCTTCGCTCCCGAGTGGACTTTTGATGAATCTCTTGTAATGAGAGAGCCTATCCTCAAGCTCGGAAGAATGATTACTGACAGAATCCCGATCGTTCTCGGCACGCAGAAAATCACACCGCAGGATCCCGAATACTGGGCGGTTGCAACCATTTGCCCAACAGATGAAATGGCAGAGGTTGCGCTCAGAATGAAGAAGCGCCATCCGCGCACCTTTGCGGATATGAAAAAGCTTGTTGCTAATATGAATATGAGCGATGAGTATCTTGAAAAGCTTCTTGCGCAGATGAGTGAAAACGGCCTTATTGAATGGAATTATGAAAACCCGCAGCATGAAAAGCAGTGGGTGCTTCCGATGTTCGTTCCCGGCTCGGGTGAGTTCTCAAATATGAATAAGGAGCTGCTTGAAAAGCATCCTGAGCTTGGCGGCTTCTTTGAGAGAATGACAAGGCTTCCGCTTGAAAAGGTAACCCCGATGGTGCCTCCGGGTGGCGGCGGAATCGGCATGCACGTTATCCCCGTTGAAAAAGCAATTGAAATGGAAAATGAATCAATTGATATTGAGCATATTTCGTATTGGCTTGATAAATATGACGGCAAATATGCCGCTTCGCCGTGCTCATGCCGTTATTCAAGAAAAACTTATGGCGAGGGCTGCGCAGATGACCCTGAGGGTTGGTGCGTTGCTATGGGCGATATGGCTGATTATGTTGTTGAAACCAAAAAGGGCGGCCACTATATCACCAAAGAACAGGCGCTTGAAATCTTTAAGCAGGGCGAGGAAAACGGCTTCGTTCATCAGATAACAAATATTGACGGCCGTGATAAGATTTTTGCAATTTGCAACTGCAACGTTAATGTTTGCTATGCGCTTCGTACCTCCCAGCTTTTTAACACTCCGAATATGTCCCGCTCCTCTTTCGTTGCAGAGGTTAAGAAAGAAAATTGCGTTGCCTGCGGTCGCTGCGTTGAGCATTGCCCGGCAGGCGCTCTCAAGCTCGGCCAGAAGCTTTGCACAAAGCAGGGCGAGATTGAATATCCCCGCCAGGAGCTGCCTGATGCAGCTAAATGGGGCCCCGAAAAGTGGGAAGAGGATTACAGAGATAAAAACAGAATTAACACCCATGAAACCGGCACAGCTCCCTGCAAAACCGCTTGCCCTGCGCATATTGCAATTCAGGGCTATCTCAAGATGGCTGCCCAGGGCAGATATGAGGATGCGCTTGCGCTTATCAAAAAGGAAAATCCGTTCCCGGCTGTTTGCGGTCGTGTGTGCAATAAGCGCTGTGAGGCTGCCTGCACAAGGGGCACTATTGATGAGGCAATTGCAATTGATGACGTTAAAAAGTTCATCGCGCAAAGAGATATTGATAATGCAACAAGGCTGATTCCCAAAAAGGTTATTCCGAAAATCACTGTTGACGGCGTGTTTGACCGTGCTGCAGGCTTTGAGGAAAAGGTTGCAATCATCGGCGCCGGTCCTGCGGGCCTTTCCTGCGCATTCTATCTTGCTGAAAAGGGTTATCTTAATGTAACCGTTTTTGAAAAGAATAATGAGCCGGGCGGCATGCTTCGCTACGGTATCCCGAATTACAAGCTTCAGAAGGATGTTATCGATGCTGAAATTGATATCATCCGCGCAATGGGCGTTGAAATCAAATGCGGCGTTGAGGTTGGCAAGGATATCACCCTTGATGAGCTTCGCGCACAGGGATATAAGGCATTTTATATGGCTATCGGCGCTCAGGGCGGCAGAAAAGCAGGCGTTCCCGGTGAGGATGCAAAGGGCGTTGTAACCGCGGTTGAATTCCTGCACGAGGCTGCTGAAAACGAGAAATATGATATCGGCAAAAACGTTGTTGTTGTGGGCGGCGGTAATGTTGCAATTGATGCGGCAAGGGTAAGCGTTCACTGCGGCGCGGAAAATGTTTCAATGTTCTGCCTTGAGCAGAGAGCTGAAATGCCTGCTTCAGATGATGAGGTTGAAGAGGCTCTTGAGGATGGCGTTGCTGTTAATTGCGGCTGGGGTCCAAAGGAAATTCTCACCGATGATAATGGCAGGGTTAAGGCAATCGTGTTCAAGAAATGCCTTTCTGTTTTTGATGAGGAGCATCGCTTCTCTCCGAAATATGATGAGGATGACACGATGACGGTTGAGTGCGAAAACGTTGTGCTTTCAATCGGCCAGGCAATCCGGTGGGGCGGCCTTCTTGAGGGCACTGCTGTTGAGCTTAACAGGAATATGACCGCCCAGGCAGACAGCTTTACATATCAGACTGCACAGCCGGATGTTTTCGTAGGCGGTGATGCTTTCACAGGCCCGCGCTTTGCTATTGATGCAATTGCAATGGGCAAGGAGGGCGCAATCTCAATCCACAGATTTGTTCAGCCCAATTCCTCGCTCACAATCGGCAGAAATCCAAGATATTATGTTGAGCTTGATAAGGATAACATCGTTCTTGAAAGCTATGATAATTCACAGCGCCAGATTCCTAAGGCAACCAGAGAGGTTGATCCAAAGGGCTTCAAGGATTGCAATAAGCTTCTCACAGAGGAGCAGGTTAAGATTGAAACCGCCCGTTGCCTCGGTTGCGGCGCAACAATCGTTGATCCTAACCGCTGCGTTGGTTGCGGTGTTTGCACAACTAAGTGCGAATTTGATGCAATTCATCTTAAGAGAGAACGCCCCGAATGCTCAACAATGTATAAGGCAGAGGATAAGCTCAAGGCAATCCTTCCTTACACTATTAAGCGTGAAATTAAAATAAAAAAGGCAAACCGTGCCAAAAAGGGTTAATCCGTATGCATGAGCTTGGAATAGTTTTTCATATTATGGACACGATTGAGGAGGTTGCAAAGGAGCAACAGCTCAATCAGGTTTCAAAAATCGTGCTTGAGGTTGGCGAGGTTTCAACCGTGATCCCGGCTTATCTTGAGGATTGCTGGATTTGGGCGCGCAAGCGCTCACCGCTTTTTAAGGAATGCGAGCTCACCCATGAAACCGTTAAGGCAACCACTTATTGTGAAAAATGCGGAAAGACCTATGAAACGGTTAAATATGCGAAAATATGCCCTCACTGCGGCTCGGAAAACACTTATCTGCTTGAGGGCAACGAGGTTCAGATAAAGGAAATTGAAGCGTGTTAGCGCAAAGAATTTCTTTATTATAGAGTTAAATGGGCGCAAGCCTAAAAAATGAAAGGGAGGAAAAACGAAATGTTATTCCACATTTACGACGATTTATCATTGTATCAGCTGCTTGGTTGGTGCTTGGTTTTTGTCGGACTTATTGTTGCTAATGAAATAGCACGCCGCACTAAAGCAGGCGGAATTTTCTGCTTTGTTGTTTTACCTTTGGCATTGACTGTTTACTTCGTTGTAATCAATATCGGAGCGCACACCTTTGCTAAAGATAACCCAACCATTGTTCAGATGAACGGTTGGTTCCATTATGCAAAGCTTTATGCTGCAACCATCGGCTGCGTTGGCTTTATGATTCTTAAGTATCATTGGGGCAGCCTCGGCAAAAGCCATTGGTTCAAATGTTATCCGTTCATCATCGTTGGCATCAACATCCTCATCGCTGTTGCATCTGATTTTGAATCTGCAATCAAGGGTATGCAGGCAGGCGGCATGGCAGGCGGCTGGTGGTATTCATCAGAGGGCGTTTGGCTTTACGGCGGCTGGTGGAATATCCTCAACGGTATAGCAGGTCTTATAAACATTATGTGTATGACCGGTTGGTGGGGCATCTATTCCTCAAAGAACAAGCAGGATATGCTCTGGCCTGATATGACATGGCAGTTCATCCTTGCTTATGACGTTTGGAATTTTGAATACACCTATTGCAATCTTCCGCTTCACACTTGGTATTGCGGCGTTGCGCTTCTTCTTGCTCCAACCTTTGCAAATGCATTCTGGAACAAGGGCGGCTGGATTCAGAACCGCGCAAACACTCTTGCACTCTGGTGCATGTTTGCTCAGGTATTCCCATCCTTCCAGAATAATTCCAAATTCACAACCCTTCCGACGATTTATAAGTATCCTGACCTCATTATGGAGGGCATCAGAACTCTTAATAACGGAAAAATGGATCCGAATGCTGCTCTTACCGCTGCTGATGCTAACCCAACTGCACAGGGCGTTGTTGCAATTCTTGCTATTGCTGTTAACATTCTTGTTATCACCAATATTATCAAGAGAGCAAAAGAGCAGAAGAAGAATCCTTACACCAACGAAATCTTTGCTGATACAAGAGATTTCAAGCTTGCACTTGAAAGAGCTGCAGAGGCTAACAAGGAAGTTGCTTAATCCCACGAAACGGGTATTAATGCATAAATTTTATATTATAAGAGGGCAGTCCTTCGGGCTGCCCTTGTTTATTGGTAAAAAATAAACAATTTCTAAACATCATCAAATAATTGTTGTAATTCAATTATTATTTCTGTATTATTAAAGCATAGGGGTGATTATATGAGCAAAAAAGGTCTTATCAGTTCAATGCTTTTTAATTCTGCAAATTTCTTCATAGGCTTAATATGCATCATCAGTTATTTTATTACGTTCAACGGTGGCTTTCATTTTGTAAAATCCAATTGTCTTGCGTATTTCACAAATCTTTCCGCAATTCTTGCGGCAGTTTCGTCGGCGTTCATTGCGCTGTTCTGCCTTAAAAATTTGGAAAAGGCAGCCCCGCTCTTGCCGAAATGGATGTCCGTGCTAAAGCTTATGGCAGCCTCGGCAGAGATGCTCACCTTCGCTGTTGTGCTTTGCATGCAATTGCCTGCGGCAGGGTTAAGAGTTTATTATGGCCAGGATTTTTTTTCTTCATCTCATAACGCCTGCGCTAACGGTGATTTCGTATGCCGCTTTTGAAAGAAGCGTTGATATGCCGAAAAAAATGCGGTTTTTGGGAATGCTTCCCGCCGCGGTTTACACCGTTATTTATTTGATTAACGTTGTGATAAGGCAGGCATGGCCTGATTTTTATGCCTTTAACGTTGGCGGCTTTTGGTATATCAGCGGGATTATTATTAATATAATAACCTATTTGTTTTCCTCTTTCCTCTGGGAAGCAAATCACCATAAGCACAAATCAAATGCCGGCACCGCAAATTAATCTGAGCTATGCGACATATAACTGACCACTGAAAACTAAAAAAAAGAGGTTGCGTTGCAACCTCTTTTTTCTATCCTAAAGCAACATCAAGCGCCATCATAATGGTAAAGCCTAATGCAAAAAATATTGTGCCGATGTGGCTTCTGATGTTTGAACACATTCGGGTATCAGCTCCTCAACAACAACATAAAGCATTGCGCCCGNNATCAGCTCCTCAATAACTACATAAAGCATTGCCCCCGCCGCAAAGCTTAAAAACAGCGGCATCATCGGCGCAATCAGCCCGGCAAGAATAACCGTCAGCACCCCGGCAACAGGCTCAACTGCGCCGGAAAGCACTCCTGCAAAAAAAGCCTTGCCCGTGCTTTTGCCCTCTGCTTTCAGGGGCATTGAAATAATTGCACCCTCGGGTATATTCTGAATGGCAATTCCCATTGCAAGGGTAAGCACAGCCGCTTCGGTAATCCCGGCGCTGCCTGCTTTAAGCGCAGCATATGCAACACCAACCGCCATCCCCTCGGGAATATTGTGAAGCGTAACTGCAAAAAGCAGCATTTTATTTTTGTTTGGCAGTTTGCCGTCAGGCTTAAGCCTTGCCGCAAGCCTTTCAATCAGCATCAGAAAAGCAAAGCCAAGCCAAAGCCCGATTGCAGCGGGCAGGAATGCCAGCTTTCCGAAAGTGCTGCTTCCTTCGATTGCGGGGATTATCAGGCTCCAGACGGAGGCCGCAACCATAACGCCTGCCGCAAAGCCCTCAAGCGCGCGGTTAACGCTTTTGTTTAACTCTCCTTTAAGTATGAAAACCAGCGCCGCTCCGAGCGAGGTGCCCGCAAGCAAAAGCATCAGTCCTCCGATAATTCTTATAAACATAAAGGGAGCATTATCACCTCTGATTAGTTGGTTTAATCTATTCTAATTTTAAGACGGCGTTGTAATCGTCAATGTCATAATTTCCGGCAGTGTTTTTAAGAATGTCAAAAATATCCGCCTTTTTGCCGTCATAGGTTTTTGCGTTGATTTTTTTAAGCAGGGGATTAATCCTTTTAAGGAATTTCAGGAAAACATCACCCTTAGGCGTGCTCTCAACAAAGCTTTGATTTCCCTCAAAGGTTTCCCTCACAAGCTCAGCAGCAAAGGCTTTAAGCGGCATCTTTTTTATGCTCTTATCGCATTTAATCACATAAGCCTGCAAAGCCCGCCAACGGAGATTTTGTTAAGAATTCTGCCGATAAGGCGCACAAACGGGAAAATGCTTTTTTTATCTCCTGCGCCCATTCTGCGCAAAACATTGTAAGGATTATCCCTTAAATCAAGCAGCATATTTAAAATCATATTGTCAAACAAATCGGAAAGATATTGCTTGCAGGTTTTGCCCTGTGTGTCCCACTCAAAATCAGGGGTGGGGATGGATTTAATCTCAACCGTGCTTTTGTCTGCAATATGTATGTGTCTGATAACAGAAGGATCTGCAATTATTGAGCCTGTGCAGACGTCAAAGATTTTGTTGCCCGCCTCGGTTGTGCGCACGTTTATGCTCTGATTATGCATATGCCCTGTGAAAACAAGGTGAACTCCCTCATCCGCAAGCATCGGGGCAACGGTGTTTGAATCCATCTGAATGCCGGTTTTGATTATGGAGAAAATCGGCTGGCCGGGAAGAAGCGGAAAATGATTCATTGCAATCATCATTTGCCCGTCCTTGCGTGCCTTTGCGGTCTGCTCCTTAATCCAGGCAATGTGTTCCTCGTCAAAGCGGCGCTTGCCGTCTGATGAGCCGTCATTATTAAGCGCAAGCAGGCGGATTCCGTCAGCAAGCTGGGCAACGTATGAAAGGTGCTGCCTGTCAACAGCAATTGCCTGCTCAAAGCCGAATTCATAATAAAGGTCAAACAGCTTTTCGCGCGGCGTGACCTCCGGCTCATATCTGCCTTTTTCGCCAAAGGCAAAAGGATGCTCCTGGCAGTCATGGTCTGCCGTGATAACAAAAATCCGCTTTCCGCTGTTTTTCAGTTCCTTAAGTATTTTGATAAATTCAAGGTGGCTTTCCATCTCTCCGTTAAAGNNGGTGTCTGCCTCATCAGCGGTTTTCAGATAATCAAAAACAGCTCTGTTAATGCTTTCGGTTTCCGCAAAGCATTTCTGCTCATATCGCATGAATTCATCATATTCCTTGCCGCTTGCTCCAAGCGAGCTTTTAAAAAAATGCGGATCTGCAATTAAATAAAAGTCAAATGGCTTCATAAACATCCTCCATTTTAGCATGATTATAGCTTGCTATTACATTATATATTATTTTTCCTCTTTTGTGAATGGTTTTAGATAATTGTTTATATAAACTTGACAAATAATTATTTCGGTGATATAATACCCACTAATCCGCTTTAAAGTCCTAAAGTGAAGCGGCAGAAACAAGAAACGAAAGGCAAGAGGGCTGACAGAAAGAAAAGGCAATCTTATGATGGTGCGCGATTNNGATGAATTTGTGCAGGAGCTTTATAAAACAAATATTAAAAGCGGCGTTGATTATATGGAATTCGGCTATCGCGCTTCAAAAAATCTTTTTAATGAAAATGAATTCGGCAAATGGAAATTCTGCGCGGAGGAGGATATTCGCAACATCGTCGGCGAAAAAAATATTTCCGATATGAAAATTTCCGTTATGGCTGATGTGGGCAGAACGGATTTTAAAGAGGATTTTATTCCCAAGGCAGAATCTGTTATTGATATGGTGCGCGTTGCCTGCTATATTCATCAGATGCCCGCCGCGATTGAAATGATAGAGCATTTTCATGCTCTCGGCTATGAAACCGCCTGCAATATTATGGCGGCAACCCAGGCAAACACATGCCAGCTTTATGAAGCGCTTGAAATGCTTGGCCAGTCCAGCGTGGATATAATTTATCTCGTTGATTCTTACGGTGCGTTTTATCCGGAAAATGCAGGCGATTATGTTAAAAAATACGTTGAGGTTGCGGAGAAATACGGCAAGCAGGTTGGCTTCCATGCTCACAACAACCAGAATCTCGCCTTTGCAAATACGGTTGAAACCATGAGCTATGGTGCGTCTTATCTTGATGCAACGGCAATGGGCATGGGCAGGGGCGCAGGCAATTGCGCCATGGAGCTGCTGCTCGGCTTTCTTAAAAATCCGAAATATAATCTTTACAGCCTCTTAACCTTTATCGAGAATTATATGATTCCCCTTAAGGCAAGCGGCGTTAAATGGGGTTATGATATTCAGTATCTTCTCACCGGCCAGCTTAACCGCCACCCGAGAGAGGCAATCGCCTTTACAAAGGCGAACAGAACGGATTATTGTGAATTCTATAAACAGCTTCTTGATTATGATTAATATTAGAACCTCTCCGCATCGGAGAGGTTTTATTTGACTTTTTCTTCGCAATGCACTAATATACTAATATGTTTCGGATTCGTTAAATAAAAGAGGAATAAATATGGAAATAGTTCACGATAAATCAATGAATAATATGCATTTTCTGCGCAAGCTGCCCGTGCCCAAGGAGGTTAAGGAGCAGTTTCCGCTCAGCGAAAATGCAAAAAAAATCAAGGCTCAGCGCGATGAGGAGATTGCAAAAATCTTCAAAGGCGAAAGCGATAAACTGCTTCTCATAATCGGCCCATGCTCGGCAGACAGGGTTGAAAGCGTGCTTGATTATACTCAGCGCCTTGCAAGGGTGCAGGAAAAGGTTGCCGATAAAATCCTTATGGTGCCCCGCGTTTACACGGGCAAGCCCCGCACAACCGGCGCGGGTTATAAGGGAATGCTTCATCAGCCTGATCCGGATGGCGTGCCCGATATGTTTGAGGGAATTAAGGCGGTGCGCGCGCTTCATTCACGCGTGCTTGAGGAAACCGGGCTTTCAACAGCAGATGAGATGCTTTATCCCTCAAATTATCGCTATCTTTCGGATATCCTTTCTTATGTTGCAGTAGGCGCAAGAAGCGTTGAAAATCAGGATCACCGCCTCACAGCAAGCGGTATGGATGTTCCTTGCGGAATGAAAAACGGCACCAGCGGCGATTATTCCGTTATGCTCAATGCAATCAAGGCGGCGCAAAGCGGCCACACCTTCATTTATCGCGGCTGGGAGGTTGAATCCCAGGGCAATGAGCTGGCTCATGCAATTCTGCGCGGGGGAGTTAATAAGCACGGCATTGCTCATCCCAATTATCATTATGAGGATTTGATGACCCTTTATAATATGTATGCGGATAATAAGGGCTTCAAAAATCCCGCCGTTATTATTGACACAAATCATTCAAACAGCGGCAAGCGTTATCTGGAGCAGATCCGAATTGCAAACGAGGTGCTCCATTCAATGAGCTACAGCAGCGAAATCAAAAGCTTTGTTAAGGGCTTTATGATTGAGTCTTATATTGAGGACGGCTGCCAAAGCATTGAGGAAGGCGTTTACGGCAAATCCATAACAGACCCCTGCCTCGGCTGGGAGAAAACAGAGCGCTTCCTTTATGAAATGGCTGAAAAGCTTTGATATCATTGTGTAAATTATACAATTTGACAACCAAATTATTGGCGATTAAGCACAAAAAGGGGGCGAAGCCTCCTTTTTTGTTTGACACGGGGTTTTATATATGTTACAATGGCAATTGCTAAAACACTTTAGCGATTAAAAGCGTTAGAGTGCACAAATTCAGTAAGCTTTTAAAGGAGAAATTTAAAATGAAAAAATCAGCAAAGAAAATCATTGCAATTGTTCTTGCAGTTCTTATGATTGCAGGCGCGCTTGCAGCTTGCTCAGCAGCTAATAACGGCGGCACGGAAAGCAACAACACTGCAGACGGTAAGGTTTATAAGGTTGGCATTTGCCAGCTTGTTCAGCATGAGGCTCTTGATGCGGCAACACAGGGCTTCAAGGATGCGCNNATGCGCTTATCGCAAAGCTTGGCGAGGATAATGTTAAATTTGATGAGCAGAATGCTGCCGGTGATTCCGCAACCTGCTCAACAATCACAAACGGCTTCGTTGCAGACGGCGTTGATCTTATCATGGCAAACGCAACTCCTGTCCTCCAGGCTGCTGCACAGTCAACCACAGAAATCCCGATCGTTGCAACATCAGTAACAGTTTTCGGCACAGCACTCGGTATTGAAAATATGGGCGCTGCAACCGGCATTAATGTTACCGGCACATCAGACCTTGCTCCTCTTTCAGAGCAAGCTGCAATGTTCACAGAGCTTTGCCCTGATGCAAAAACAATCGGCATTCTCTATTGCTCTGCTGAAGCGAATTCAGTTTATCAGGCAGAAACAATCGCAGAGGATCTTAAGGCTCTTGGCTTTGAAACCAAAACCTTCACCGCTGCAGACACAAATGATATTGCATCTGTAACCCAGACCGCTANNACCGCTTGCGATCAGTGCGATGCTCTTTATATTCCAACCGATAACACAATGGCTTCTGCAACCTTAACGATCGAGCCAATCGTTTCCGCTGCAAACATTCCTGTTATCTGCGGCGAAGAGGGTATCTGCAAGGGCTGCGGCTTTGCAACTCTTTCAATCAGCTATTATTCAATCGGTTACAAGGCAGGCGAAATGGCTGCTGATATTCTTCAGAACGGCACAGATCCCGCAACAATGGAAGTTAAGATTCCTGCAAGAGAGGACCTTGTTATGAAGTATGTTGCAGATCGTGCAACTGCTCTTGGCATCACTGTTCCCGATGGTTATGAGCCAATTGATATGACTGCTGAATAATCAAAATATAATACTTGATTGTAATTAAGTAATGTGTTAAAATATAGGGCGACCGTTATGCGGTCGCCCTATAAACAGTGATAGGAGGAAAACGTGATGGGTGAATTTTTAAGCGGGCTCACAGGCGCGCTTCCCGGCGCTGTTGCCCAGGGTATCATCTGGGGCATTATGGCTATCGGCGTTTACATAACCTTCAGGGTGCTTGATATCGCGGATTTAACTGTTGACGGAACTATGGGCACAGGCGGTGCAATGGTTGTTTTGTGTATGACAAACGGTATGAACGTCTATGTAAGTATGCTCCTTGCTTTCTGCGCGGGATGCATTGCAGGCCTGGTAACTGGCTTTTTTCACACAAAGCTTGGAATTCCTGCAATCCTTGCGGGTATTCTAACCCAGCTTTCGCTTTATTCAATAAATCTTCGTATTCTCGGCAGCAAGGCAAATCAACCGCTTTCCGCAAGGAATTATAATTTGGTTTTCTCTCTGGGCGAGGTAACCCAATCCTTGATTTTCGGCGCGGTTTTCGTTGTTGTTATCATCGCTTTGCTTTATTGGTTTTTCGGAACGGAGCTTGGCCATGGCATCCGTGCAACCGGCTGTAATGAGAATATGGCAAGGTCAAACGGCATTAATACAGACAGAAATAAGGTTATAGGTTTAATCCTTTCAAACGGCATTGTTGCGCTTGCGGGCGCTTGCCTCACCCAGTATCAAGGCTTTGCCGATGTAAATATGGGCAGGGGCGCAATCGTTATCGGCCTTGCGGCANNGTTATTATCGGCGAGGTGCTTTTGGGTAAAATCTTCAAGAATTTTGCGCTCAAGCTACTTGCGGTTACAATCGGCGGCGTAATCTATTATATCGTTATCACGCTGGTTCTCCGTCTCGGCCTTAATCCAAATGACCTCAAGTTGCTCACGGCCCTTGTTGTTGCTATCTTCCTCGGTGTTCCTTATCTTAAGGGTAAGGTTGCCCAGAAAACAGTTAAGGTTAAGGAAGGGGGCGCTGAAAATGCTTGAAATTAAGAATGTTCACAAAACCTTCAACCCCGGCACTGTTAATGAGAAAAAGGCGCTTAACGGCATTGATCTTGTTCTCAATGAGGGCGATTTTGTAACCGTTATCGGCGGTAACGGTGCGGGTAAATCAACAATGCTCAATATGGTTGCGGGCGTTTATCCCGTTGACTGCGGCAGCATTGTTATTGACGGAATTGATGTTACAAAGCTTCCAGAATACAAAAGGGCTAAATATATCGGAAGGGTTTTCCAGGATCCTATGACCGGCACCGCCGCTAATATGCAGATCGTTGAAAATCTTGCGCTTGCTGCAAGAAGGGGTGAGCGCAGAACGCTCAAGCCCGGCGTAAGCCATAAAGAGAGGCAGGGCTTTGTTGATATGCTCAGATCTCTTGATTTGGGCCTGGAGGACAGATTAACCTCAAAGGTTGGCCTTCTTTCCGGCGGTCAGCGCCAGGCAATAACGCTGCTTATGGCAACGCTTAAAAAGCCTAAGCTGTTGCTCCTTGATGAGCACACTGCGGCGCTTGATCCGAAAACCGCGAAAAAGGTGCTTGATTTAACAGAGAAAATCGTTTCCGAGCATAGCCTCACAACCATTATGATAACCCATAATATGAGGGATGCAATCAATATCGGAAACCGCCTCATTATGATGAATGACGGCAAAATCATTTATGATGTATCAGGCGAGGAAAAGAAGGCGCTGCATAAATCAGACCTTCTTGAAAGATTTAAAAACACAAGCGGCGATGATCTTGATAATGACCGTATGCTGCTTGCTGATTAGTTATTTAAATGCTATCCTTCGGGATAGCATTTTTATTTGCAAATAAATAAAAATATGTTATAATTATATTGTAAATTAGAAGCCTGAATAAGGAGGGGCAATATGAAAAGGATATTATGTTTGGCTTTGGTGCTGATTATGCTGATAACAGTTATTCCTGCGGTTGCGCTAACGGCTTTTGCTGACACTTATGACGGCAAATTAGGGGTTATTTATTCTCCGCAGGAAACAACATTTCGCCTGTATGCTCCGGACCATACAGGCGGTGATGACGATACTCCTGTTTTGAAGGTTTACACTTCTGATTGGAGCGAGAGCGTTGAGATACCGATGACGAAGCTTCTTAACGGAAATGAATGGACCGGTGTATGGTCTGCAACGGTAAGTGATTTCGATTGCAAGGGCTGTGCCTATGATTTTATATATGAAAACGGTTATCATATATTTAGTCCTTATGTGGATGCAACAGTTTGGCACGGGGAAAAAACCGGTGGCGGTCTTCCAACATTTGTGTATAAGTATTATGCCGTTTGCGATATTGAAAATGATGTTTCGAACGGCTGGGCTGATGATGAGCATGTTTTTAATTTTGAAGGTGATGGCGTCATAGCGAAGCTTGAGGCAAGCTCCTTTTTGACAAATGAAGATTCAGGAGTAACAACGGAAAATCTTGGAAAATATCTTTCTTTAACAGAAACGGGAACAACGCTCAACGGCGCAGGTGAGTATTCAACGGGCATTGATTATCTTGAAAAATCAAAGATTGACAGTGTGTATATAACAGTTGACAGCTCATTGGCCCCAAACGCTATTTATTCTTCTGATAAAGAAGACAGCAGCGCTGCTGTGCGTGAATTCAGAAGCGAAATAATGGCGCTTCACAATGCCGGCATTTCGGTTATTATCAGCACAATCCCTGACCGCGAAATGCTTCAGCGTTGCAAGGATTACGGTTCAGATGAAATGACTTCAAAATATCTTTGTGATGTTGCTTCCTTCTGGGTTAATCAACACCATGCAGACGGTGTGAGATTTGAAGCGAATATTGATTCATATTTCGACTCAGTCAGGGCAAAGCTTAACGAAACTGATAACCGTATTTTCCTGTCTGCAGCGGGTAAAAACGATGTTGTAAGACAGAACTGGATTTATAATTTGGTTGACGAAAATGAGAGTAACAATACCAAGGCAATGATTGCTTCGGCTGTATGTAATTCAGCTTCGGTTGCAGATGTTTCGTCTGCCTGTTTGTATAAAGACTCTGCCGATTATGACTATTGCGTTGCTACGCTGGCGGCAGTAACAAGGGGCAAAACCTTAATCAATGCGGGCGATGAATACGGCGAAAAAAGCGACGACAAATGTTCGTGGGAGCCGATAAAGAACAATCAGAATTTTATCAATTATTATAATACCCTCCAGGATTTAAGGTCGGAATACTCACCTTTAAGGTCAAATACAGGCTCGTTTTCCATACAAAGCTGGGAAAGCGGTAATAAATTCTCGGGTATGTGGAAGAATACTGCTGACGGCGAATGGTCAAAGCTTATGTTTTGCACCAATCTTTCGGATTCCCAGTGGAATTGCAGCCTTCCTGAAGGCGATTGGGTTGTTGTTGCAAACAGTAACTCGGTTGATTTTGAGGATGGATTAAGCACTGTTTCGGGCGATTTAAGTATTCCTGCAAAATCAGTGTTTATCCTGATTGATTACAGAAGCTTTAACGGTCTTCCACCCGCTAAAGAGGGCTGGGTTGAAGATGATTCAGGTAGGTATTATTATACCGAGGATGTTGCTGTAACAGGCTGGAAAAAGATTGATAATTTTTGGTATTATTTCAATTCTGATGGCAAAATGCAAACAGGCTGGCTTAAAGACGGCTCCTCCTGGTACTATCTTAAATCAAACGGAGCTATGGCAACAGGTTGGCTAAAAGACGGCGGTAAGTGGTATTATCTTGATTCTTCTGGTGCAATGCTTGCAAATACCAGCCGAAAAATAAACGGCAAAACCTATAAGTTTAATTCTTCAGGGGATTGCACTAATCCGTAAAAATGCATAAGTTTTAAAAGAGGCGTTTATTATAAAACGCCTCTTTTTGTTATAATTTTTTTCAATATGTTAGTCTAATCGTCAAAATTGTTTTTGAGTTAATATGATATTGTTAAAACATTATCAATCTCTTGTTAAATTTAACAAAGATTATTAACATAGATTGACAAAAACCTAAATAATTATATAATAAATTAAGCGCAAAAATTGCGGCTGTTGCTATTAAGTAATTATTAGAAAGAGAGGATATATATTATGGCAAGAGTTTATAATTTCAGTGCAGGTCCTTCAACCCTTCCTGTTTCCGTGCTTGAAAAGGCAGGCGCAGAGATTCTGGATTACAAGGGCAGCGGTCAGTCTGTTATGGAGATGAGCCATCGCTCAAAGGTTTTTGATGATATCATCAAAGAGGCTGAGGCTCTTATGAGAGAGCTTTATCAGGTTCCTGATAACTATAAGGTGCTGTTCCTTCAGGGCGGCGCTTCCGCACAGTTTTCTGCAATTCCGCTCAACTTTATGAACGGCACAGGCAAGGCTGATTATATCATCACAGGCCAGTGGGCAAAGAAGGCTTATCAGGAGGCTCAGAAATACGGCGATGTTGTTGCCGCTGCTTCCTCTGCTGATAAAACCTTCAGCTATATTCCAAAGACCAAGGCAGAGGATTTCCGCGAGGATGCGGATTACGTTTATATCTGCTATAACAACACCATTTACGGCACCAAGTTCAATGAGCTTCCGCCGGTTGGCGATAAGGTGCTTATTGCTGACGTTTCTTCCTGCGCACTTTCAGAGCCGCTTGATATTTCAAAGTTCGGCGTCGTTTATTTCGGCGCACAGAAAAACGTTGCTCCTGCGGGCCTTGTTGTTGCAATTATCCGTGAGGATCTTCTCGGCAATGCAAGGGACATCACTCCCGTTATGATGAATTATAAGGTTCAGGCAGATGCTGATTCTCTTTATAACACACCTCCTTGCTGGGTTATTTACATCTGCAAACTCGTGCTTGAATGGATTAAGGAAACCTTCGGCGATCTTGAGGGCATGAAGGCTCATAACGAAAAGAAGGCTAAAATCCTTTATGATTTCCTTGACAGCAGCGAGATGTTTAAGGGTACCGTTGTTCCGGAGGACCGTTCTCTTATGAACGTTCCGTTCGTAACAGATTCCGATGAGCTTAATGCAAAATTCATCAAAGAGGCTGATGCAGCAGGCTTTGTTAACCTCAAGGGTCACCGTTCAGTTGGCGGTATGCGCGCTTCAATCTATAACGCAATGCCGATTGAGGGCGTTGAGGCACTCGTTGCATTTATGAAGAAGTTTGAGGAGGAAAACAAATAATGTTTAACATCAAAACCTTAAACAAGATTTCAAACGTAGGTCTTTCAAAGTTTGACACAACTAAGTATTCTTACGGCGATGATGTTGAAAATCCCGATGCAATTATGGTTCGCTCCGCTGCAATGCATGATATGCTTATGCCGGAAAGCCTGCTTGCAATCGCAAGAGCCGGCGCAGGCGTAAATAATATCCCCGTTGATAAATGCACCCAACAGGGCATCGTTGTTTTTAACACTCCGGGCGCAAATGCAAACGCCGTTAAGGAGCTTGTTATCTGCGGTCTGCTTCTTTCAAGCCGCAAAATCACAAAGGCAATTGATTGGTGCAAAACCATCAAGAATGATGAAAACGTAAGCAAAAGCGTTGAAAAAGGCAAATCCGCCTTCGCAGGTCCGGAAATCAAGGGCAAAACCCTTGCCGTTATCGGCCTCGGCGCAATCGGCAGGCTTGTTGCAAACGCTGCCGTTGATCTCGGGATGACCGTTGTTGGCTATGATCCGTTCCTTTCTCCGGAGGCTGCTGAAAGCCTTAATAAGAATGTTACCGTAAACAACAATCTTGATGAGCTTTTCCCGATTGCTGATTATATCACTCTCCACGTTCCGCTCACTCCTGAAACCAAGGAGATGATCGGCGCTGCTAATATCGATAAGATGAAGGACACTGTTCGTGTTCTCAATTTCGCAAGGGGCGATCTTGCAAACAGCGCAGACATCATTTCAGCTCTTGAAGAGGGCAGAATGGCTGCTTATGTAACCGATTTTCCAAGCGCTGATTTAATCGGCGTTGACGGCGTTATCGCGCTTCCTCATCTCGGTGCTTCAACTCCGGAGAGCGAGGAAAACTGCGCATCAATGGGCGCAATGGAGCTTATTGATTTCCTTGAAAACGGCAACATCAAAAACTCCGTTAATCTTCCCTTTGCTTCTGCCGAAAGAAGTTGCGTTGCAAGAATCACCGTTATCCACAAAAACCAGCCGAATATGATTGCCACCATCACTGAAACTATCAGCCGTGACGGCATTAATATCGCAAACTTTGAGGATAAAAACAGGGGCGAGATTGCTTACAGCATCATTGATGTTGACACTGATGTTTCAGCTGCTGCGCTTGATGATATCAGAGCAATTGACGGCGTTGTAAGAGTAAGAGTTATTAAATAATTGAATTGACTGGGCGGATATTTTTATCCGCCCGTGTTTTGGTAATAAATGCATTTGAG
This sequence comes from Ruminococcaceae bacterium UBA1438, assembly GCA_002329285.1. GTDB lineage: Bacteria > Bacillota > Clostridia > Oscillospirales > Acutalibacteraceae > Eubacterium_R. The sequence goes on along the minus strand of DCTO01000030.1, from coordinate 10,126 downwards.
GTTTCGTTATGTTACTTGCAGTTGATGTCGGAAACACAAATATTGTGCTCGGCGTGTTTGATGGAGAAACGCCGGTCTCCTCCTGCCGTTTTTCAACAAATTCCGGCCAAACGGATATAGAGTATTCAATAAAAATTAAAGCCTTTATGGATTTTAATAAGATATGCGGGGTTGACGGCGCTGTTATGTCCAGCGTTGTGCCTTCGCTGGTCAGAACGCTGAAACGGGCGATAAGGCTTGTTTGCGGTGTTGAAACGCTTATTATCGGCCCGGGTGTAAAAACGGGGCTTAACATTAAAATTGATAATCCTGCAGAGCTTGGCGCGGATATCGTTGCGGGTTGTGTTGCGGCGATTGATAAATATTCGCTGCCCGCGGTTGTTTTTGATTTCGGCACGGCAACAACGGCTTCCGTTATTGATAAAAACGGCTCCTGTCTCGGCTGCGCAATTATGTGCGGAGTTAAAACGGCAATCCGTTCGCTTGCAAGCGGCACCTCTCTGTTGCACGATATTGATATTGCCGCTCCGCAAAACGTTATCGGCAAAAACACCATTGATTCAATGAAAAGCGGCTCCGTTTTCGGCACCGCCGCAATGCTTGAGGGTATGGTAAGCCGGTTTGAAAAGGAGCTCGGCGAAAAAGTTACCGTTGTAGCAACGGGGGGGCTTGGCAGTTCAATTGCTCAAAATTGCGGAGTTGACGTTATTGTTGACGATAATTTGCTGCTGGATGGCCTTCGCATTATTTACAATAAAAACAAATAGCAAACTTTAACTTAAGAGGAGAAGATTATGGCAGTTTTCAGACCGTTTCGTGCCTTCAGGCCGGCAAAGGAAAACCAAAGCCTCATCCCCGCGCTGCCTTATGATGTTATGAACAGCGATGAGGCAAGGGAGATTGTTAAGGGCAATCCGCTTTCCTTCCTTCATGTTGATAAGGCGGAAATTGATTTGCCAAAGGGCATTGATGTTTACAGCGCTCAGGTTTATGAAAAGGCAAAGGAGAATTTGCTTGCGCTTGAAAAAAGCGGCGCTTTGGTGCAGGACAGCTCTCCATGCTTTTATATCTACCGCCAGGTTATGAACGGCAGGGCGCAAACAGGCCTTGTCGGCTGTGCGGCGATTGAGGATTATATTAACAACATTATCAAAAAGCATGAAAAAACCCTTGCAAAAAAGGAAACAGACCGCATTAATCACGTTAACACAACCAACGCAAACACCGGCCCGATTTTCTTAACATATCGCAAGAATGATGAAATCAGCAAAATTATTGAGGATTACATCGATGAAAACGAGCCTGTTTATGATTTTGATGCAGACGGCGTTTCCCAAACCGTTTGGGTGGTTGATAACGTTGCGGTAAATGCAAGGCTTTCAAGGCTTTTCGGCAATGTACCATCGCTTTATATTGCAGACGGGCATCACCGCTGCGCCTCCGCCGTTCATGTCGGCAGAATGAGACGCACGGAAAATCCAAGCTTCACAGGGGAGGAGGAATTCAATTTCTTCCTTGCGGTTGCATTTCCCGATGATGAGCTGGAGATTATGGATTATAACCGCGTTGTCCGCAATTTAAACGGTCTTTCAAGGGATAAATTCTTTAATCTCGTTTCTGAAAAATTTGAAATCAAGCCCGTTGAGGGCAGGGCAAAGCCGCAGGAGCGCCACACCTTCGGTATGTATATTGACGAAAAATGGTATCTCCTCACCGCAAAGCCGGAGATTGTTGATGAAAGCGACCCGGTTAAAAGGCTTGATGTTTCCGTTTTGCAGGAAAATCTGCTTGCACCAATTCTTGGTATTTATGATCCGAAGAATGATGACCGCATTGATTTCATCGGCGGAATCAGAGGCCTCGGTGAGCTTGAAAGGCGCGCAAATTCGGATATGGAGCTTGCTTTTGCAATGTATCCCACAACGGTTGATGATTTGATTTCAATCGCGGATGCGGGCGAGATTATGCCGCCCAAATCAACCTGGTTTGAGCCAAAGCTCCTTTCAGGCATTTTCATTCACCATTTATCATAAAACCAAAGCAGGGATTAATTCCCTGCTTTTTTGCGCCAACCGCTACGGATTATAATTTCTGCTTACTAACCACCGGCCACTAAATTTGTTCACCCTGCACAGAAAACGGGATAATACTTTTAATTGCAATTAATATTAATTTGTGATAAAATATATCTATTAAATTCTATTTTAAGGGGATATTCTTATGAAAGTTGCACTTGAATATGCCGCTGAAGAAAAGTTTGATGTTAAGCGCCAAACCGAGTATGCAGTTAAAGGCATAACCAAAATTGTTAATAAAATCGGGCCGCGTAAGCCCGGCTCTCCTGAGGAGCATCGCGCCCAGCAATGGTTTGAAAAGGATATGAAAAACTATTGTGAGGAAACCAAGATTGAGGATTTCACCCTCCATCGCCAGGGCTTTATGGGCTTTATTCCGTTCACGGTATGCTGCGGCGTTGCAAGCGTTTTTCTCAACTGGCTTGTAAGCTCGATTGCGGCGTTTGTTCTTTGCGTTTTGGCATTCATTCCGCTTATCTTCGAATTTTTAATGTATAAGCAGTTTGATGATTTCCTTTTCCCGAAGCAGACCTCGCATAATATGATTGCAACCAGAAAGCCTTCAGGCGAGGTTAAGAAAAGATTTATTATGATTGGCCATTCCGATTCACAGTTTGAATGGAATATCAACTATTTAATCGGCGGTCTTCAGGCAAAGCTTTTTGTTGAGATACCTGCCGTTGTCGGCCTCGTTATTCAAACTATTTTTGCCCTCGTTTGCATTATCGTCGGCAAGGGTGGCGCTGCAAACGCTATTGCAAACGCAAAGTGGTTTTTCATTCTTTTCTTTGTTGTTTCAATCATTTTCATCCCGTTTGAAATATCCTTCATCTTCTTCCAAAGCTGGACTAAATCCGTGCCCGGCGCTTCCGATAACCTTTCGGGCTGTTATGTAGGCATGGCAACCATTAAGGCTCTGGCAGAGGCGGGCATCCGCTTTGAAAACACAGAGCTTGTTATGATTTGCTCAGGCTCTGAGGAGGCCGGCCTTCGCGGCTCAAAGGCTTATTCAAAGGCTCATGAGCAGGAACTTAAGGATATTCCAACCGCCGTTGTTGCGCTGGACACCTTCCGTGATCTTGAAACAATGGCTGTTTATGACCGCGATCTTTCAGGCACTCTTCAGCATCACAAGGGCGTTAAGGAGCTTGTTCACGATGCGTGCGCAAACTGCGGCTTTGATGTTAAGTATGAATCAATTTATATCGGCGGCTGCGATGCTGCGCCGTTCACCCAGCGCAAAATTCCTGCAACGGGCTTTGCCGCAATGGATCCCGCTCCGCCAAGATATTATCACACAAGGCTTGATAATGTTGAAAATCTCCGCCCCGAGGCTATTGAGGCAGGCATCAATATTATGATTGAGGCTTGCTGTATGTTTGATAAAAACGGCGCAGAGGGCGTAACCGAATAATAACTTAATGCCGGCCTTCGTTCTGAAAGTCGGCATTTTTTGAGGTATGATATGAAATTTTGTAAAAAATGCGGCCAGCCGATGAATGATGATTCGCGCTTTTGCCCGAATTGCGATTGGGATTCAATGCCCTCAATGAGCTCAACCTCTGCCGATGTTTCGCAGGATGGCGGCTTTTTTTCAAGGCGCAGCAAGAAAAGCGGCGCACATTCCACCGATGGCCACAATTGCCGTGCGGAAAGCGTAAACGGCAGGGAAACCGTGCGCCAAAAGCCCTCAAAACAGGCGCAGTGGAAAACTGTTGAAACCAAAACATCATCCCCCAAAAAAAGCAAGGGGCAGTTTTCTCTTTTAAAACTGATTGTTATTGTTTTCATTTTGATAACCTTTGTTTTTCCTGTGATTTCATCTGTTTTTTCCGCGATTAAGGAGTTTAAAACCGAGAGTTACAACGGCGAAGATTTCAGTTTTGATTTTTCCTTGTTTGATTCTGCAGTTTATTCTGATTTCTTTAAGCTTGGAGCTTATTCGGATGAATATGATTGGTATGAAAATGAATCAGCAGATTTAACCTTCTATCCCGATGATTTTGTTTATTGCAACCCTGATGAATTTGCACAGGAAAACAATTTTATTATTGATGAAGAAAACGGAAGGCCTCGCAATATTTCGGAAGGTATTATAACCTATTATGATGCCGTTTTCAAAAGCGCGGATGGGCTTGATTCCGTAATTTTTACTCTTTCACAGGGAAATTTCAGCGAAACCGATATTGAAGCTTATGTCGTTTCAAAGGGGGATGCTGATTCAGAGTTATATTATATGGATATCGGTGGGCTCACCTATGCCTGTGTTGACGTTGTTTCGAATAATTCCGCTGTAAAGGGAAGGGACCGCTGCCACACCTATTGCTGCGCAATGGGCGAAGGAACTGTTTTTTCAATAGAATTTGTTATTAATAGCGGCACAACGGCGCAGGATATTGCAGACACGTATTTTGGATATTATTAAAACTTAAAAATCCGCTGTTTATCAGCGGATTTTTCTTTTATTTCATGCGTCTTTATGTTATAATAATATTTTAGTATATTAAAGAAATCAGGTTAAACTATGAAATTGCTTGTTATTGACGGTAACAGTATCGTTAACCGCGCGTTTTACGGCATTAAGCTGCTGACAACCAAAAAGGGCGATTACACCAATGCGATTTACGGCTTTCTCAACATCCTTCTGAAGCTGCAGGATAACTGCGCTCCGGATGCGGTTGCAATCGCATTTGACGTTCATGCCCCAACCTTCCGCCATAAAATGTATGATGAATATAAGGCGGGCCGCCACGCTATGCCGGATGAGCTTCGCGCCCAGATGCCCGTGCTCAAAAATCTGCTCTCGCTTCTCGGCTATAAAACCGTTGAGCGTGAGGGCTGGGAGGCTGATGATATCCTCGGCACTCTTGCCGCCTCCTGCCGCAAAAACGGCGATGAATGCTTTATCGCAACGGGGGATCGCGATTCTCTTCAGCTTGCGCATGACGGCGTGAAGGTGCTCCTTGCCCGCACAAAAATGGGCCAGGCTGTCACAGATGTTTATGATGAGGCCGCCATTAAGGAGGAATATGGCATAACTCCGCAGGCGCTCATTCAGGTTAAGGCGCTTCAGGGCGATTCAAGCGATAATATTCCGGGCGTTGCCGGCGTTGGCGCAAAAACCGCGCTTGATTTAATTCAGCGCTTTTCAACCCTTGATTATATATATGAAAACCTTGATGAGCTTGATATTAAAAACGGTGTTCGTGAAAAGCTTGCAAGGGATAAGGATAAGGCTTATCTTTCGCTTGAGCTTGGCACAATCCGCACGGATGCGCCTGTTGAAACCGCTCTTTCGGCTTATAAGGTTAATTGCGAAAATAAGCAAAAAGCAGTTTCTGAATTCATTCGGCTGGAGCTTTTCAGCCTGATTGATAAATTCAGCCTCAATGCAAACGATGCCGTTGTCGCCCCGGAGGAGGAGAAAAAGCCCCTCGAGCTTACTTTGGAGGAGGCGCAGTCTGCAGAGCAGCTGCTTAATCAGCTTGAATCAGAGGCTTATGTTTATCCGAATATTATTGATAATGAAATCACGGATTTGTATTTCGCCTTTGGTGAAAGGGTGGTTGTTATTCGCTCTTATCAGCCTTTTTATCAGGCTTTTGTTAAGGCGTTTTTGCAAAGCAGCGTGATTAAATATACCTATAATTCAAAATATCTTCACCGCCTTGCAGCGCAGCTCGGCATCAGCTGCTGGAACGTTCAGGGCGATTTAATGCTTTCAGCTTATCTTCTCAGCCCGTCAGACAGTAAATATGAAATTGAGCAGCTTTGCCTTGAAAACGGCGTAACCCTGCCGGCTTATCAGAATGAGCTCGGCAGCGAGGAAAAGCAGGTTGGCTATGCCTCAGTACTGCAACCGCTTTTTGAGAAAACAAACGCCCGCCTCAGGGATGCAGAGCAGCTTCGCCTGCTTTTTGATATAGAGCTTCCGCTTGCCCGCGTGCTTGCAAAAATGGAAATCGCCGGCTTTGAGGTGGACAGGCAGGGCATTGAAGCCTTCGGCGCAAGGCTCTCTGCAAGAATTAAGGAGCTTACAACTGAAATTTATTCACTCGCAGGGCATGAATTCAATATTAATTCTCCAAAGCAGCTTGGTGTTGTTCTCTTTGAGGAAATGGAAATCCCAACCAAAAAGAAAACCAAAAGCGGCTATTCCACAAAGGCGGAGGTTTTGGAGGAGCTTGCTCCCGATTATCCGATTGTTTCGCTGATTTTGGAATATCGCAGCCTTTCAAAGCTTAATTCAACCTATTGCGAGGGGCTCTTAAAGGTTATCGCGCCGGATGGCAGGATTCATACCTTCTTCAATCAGGTTGAAACCCGAACGGGCAGAATTTCCTCTCTTGAGCCGAATCTGCAGAATATCCCGATAAGAACGGAGCTTGGTAGGGAAATGCGCAAATTCTTTGTTGCGGGTCAGGGCAAGCTGCTGATTGATGCGGATTACAGCCAAATTGAGCTTCGCGTGCTTGCCGATCTTGCTGATGATGAAAATATGATTTCCGCATTCAACAGCGGCGAGGATATCCACCGCACCACTGCGGCGCAGGTGTTCAATCTTCCGCCGGATATGGTAACTCCGCTCCTGCGCTCAAGAGCAAAGGCGGTTAATTTCGGCATTGTTTACGGCATCGGCGCCTTCAGTCTGGCAAAGGATATCGGCGTTTCAAATAAAGAGGCAAAGGCTTATATTGACGGCTATCTTGCCCATTTTTCCGGCGTTGCCGCTTATATGAACAAAATGATTGAAACCGCTAAGGATAAGGGCTATTCAGAAACTCTGTTTAACCGCCGCCGCTATCTGCCGGAGCTTGCCTCAAGCAATCATATGCTGCGCGCTTTTGGTGAGCGTGTGGCAAGAAATATGCCAATCCAGGGCACTGCGGCGGATATAATCAAAATCGCTATGATAAGGGTTGATAACCGCCTTGAGGCGGAGAATATGCAAGCCCGCTTAATCCTCCAGGTTCACGATGAGCTTATTGTTGAAGCCCCCGAAAATGAGGCTGAAAAGGCGCTTCGAATTGTAACAGAGGAAATGGAAAACGCCTGCAAGATGAAAGTAAAGCTTCTTGCAGACGGTAAGATTGCAAAAACCTGGTTTGAGGCTCACTAAATCGGTTGTTTTTCCGTTATGCTTCGTTATAGGCAAAAATCCACTCGGTTATTTACCGTATGTAAACTCCCGTCGATAAAATTTTGCCAAAGCCTTGCCTGACTAAAAAATTCCTGGATTTCATTATTTAATTGCGTCAACTGCAAAATTTATTTAAACGATATGGAAATATTAAATGCTCAAAAAGAAAATATTGCCGATATTGCAGCAATTGAAGCGGAGTGCTTTTCAACTCCATGGACTGCGCTAACCCTTGCAGCAGAGCTTGAAAATGATTGCTCCCATATATTTGCCGCGGTTGATGGCGGCAGGGCGGTGGGTTATGTTCT
>DCTO01000030.1:0-2577 GCA_002329285.1 Ruminococcaceae bacterium UBA1438 | reverse complement strand
TTATAAATCCCTCGGCTTTGAGGATACGGGCGTGCGCAAAAACTATTATTCAAATCCAACCGAAAATGCGGTTTTAATGAAAAAGGACGCAGATGAAGAAGTACAGTAAAAACGGCATAAGGCTTAATGAACTTCAAAAGAAAAATATTGAGTGCTTTAAGCATTGTTGTAATAATTATTATAATGCAAGCGCAGGCATTAAATCGCTTGATTTTAAAGAATACACAGGGGATTCTCAATATATTCTTTGCGCCGCGTTTGATTGCGGTAGCTTTACTCAAAGAATATCGTACCAGCTTTTTAGCTGGCTGTTGCCCGCTTGCACAATAGATACGGATTTTTTTGCAAACGGTTGCGATTATCCGTTTACCCTATATGATATTTTTAATTTGTTTGATATAAACGATTTTGATTTATACTATTTTCCCGAATGTATTTCCGAATCGCTGATTAAGAAAGCGTTTATAAAGTTAACCGATGCATCCGATAATTATTACAGTTATATTAAAAAAGCTTTTTCACAGGATTATTTCAGCACGCTGCTTTCAAATTATGAGTCAGATCAGCTTGCTGTGGCAGGCGCTGAATGGAAAAAAGAGCTTTCAGAACCCTTTTATATATGCTCCTCCCATCCGTATTTCACCTCAGCCGCTGATTGCATAATTGAAAACGGTACAGCTTCGGCAGAACATATTATTTACAATGAGGAGTATTCCACGCTTTATGAAAGGCGGCTTTTTCGGTACTTTGATAACGATGGAGAAACCTCTGCCAAGCATATTTCACGGTCCGCAGAGCTTGAAAACAGATATTTCAGGCTTAAAACTATCGTAAAGCTTTTGATATGCGTCGCATCAATGGTTGTTGTTATAATGGCGGTGCTGCTGAATTCTTTAATTGTTTTTAGCGGTGCGGATTATGTTTACAGCCTTAATGAAGGTTTAAGGAGCGGCTTTGGTATTATCTTACTTATTTTCTCTGTAATAGCTTTTGCGGTAGCCTTTTCAATGCTTTTTACAAAGCATATACTAATACTGATCACCCCTAAAGATATTCGCGAAGAGGTTATGGAAAAGTATTATTATAAGAACTCTTCAGAACAAAAAAAGCTGATAAAGTATATTGAAAATGTAATTATGTTTATATTTTCAGTTGTTGCCTTTGCGGTGTGCTTCGGTCTGGCAACTTCGGATTTCGCCGTGTATGATGATTGTATAAAGTATACTGATTTTGCTTTTGCTTCTCAGGAAATACCTGCCGATTATGTTGGAATATATAAGGTCGCAGGCGAGTATTATGGTGAAGATTTTGAAGAATTTACCGATAATTCCGTGTATATTATTTATGATACCTCTCAACCGCAAAATAATTACATAACCAATGATTTAAAGCTTCGCGGCAAAACGGAAAGCCAAATAAACAGTTTTGCAAATTTCAACGGAATTATTATTGAGCCGATAGATACAATTCAAACCTTTTATGATTTAGTTGGAGATAATTAATGAACATACTGGGAATTGAATCCTCCTGCGATGAAACTGCTGCTGCAGTTGTTGAAAACGGCAGGATTTTAAAATCAAATATTGTTGCAAGCTCGCTTGAGGAGCATAAGCTTTACGGCGGCGTTGTGCCTGAAATCGCATCCCGCCGCCATGCTGAATGTATCAGCGCAGTGGTTGCAGAGGCTCTTGAAAAGGCAGGATGCTCCCTTGATGATATTGATGCCATCGCGGTAACCTATGCGCCGGGGCTTATCGGCGCGTTGCTTGTTGGTGTTAATTTTGCAAAGGGGCTTGCGGTTGCGGCAAATAAGCCGCTCGTGCCCGTTCATCATCTGCGCTCTCACATTGCTTCAAATTATCTCACCTCTGATGTTGAGCCGCCGTTTTTGTGCCTTATCGTCAGCGGCGGGCATTCCCACATTGTTGCCGTTAACAGCTATACGGATTATAAGGTTATCGGCAAAACCCGCGATGATGCGGCGGGCGAGGCGCTTGATAAAGCGGGCAGAACTCTCGACTTGCCTTATCCCGGCGGAATCAGCATTGATAAAATCAGTGGGCAGGGAAATGCGGATGCCTTCAAATTTCCGCACCCGCGCGTTGAGGGTGCGCCTTATGATTTTTCCTTTAGCGGGCTTAAAACCGCGGTTATCAACACCGTGCATAATACGCAGCAAAAGGGCGAGAAAATCCCCGTTGCCGATCTGGCGGCGTCGTTTCAGAAAAACGTTGTTGCCTGCTTAACCGAAAAATTAGAGGCTGTTGCTCTTGATTTCGGCTTCAATAAAATCGTGCTGGCAGGCGGCGTTTCCGCAAATTCGCTGCTTCGCGCAGAGTGCGAAAAAATGTGCAAAGCCCACGGCTGGGCGCTGCAGCTGCCGGAGCTGAAATACTGCGGCGATAACGGCGCAATGGTTGCCTCGCAGGGCTATTATGAATTCCTTGCGGGAGTGTGCGCCGCCTCAAATCTAAACGCTTACGCCACAATGCCGATTGATGAGGCGATTGTTTAGAAATATGAATATAAAAAAGCAAAAACTGACTTGCCGAGTGAACTGCCCCAGATTGTGCAGAC
>DCTO01000044.1:2154-6524 GCA_002329285.1 Ruminococcaceae bacterium UBA1438 | reverse complement strand
ATCTTTTATTTTTGTATATTTTATTATATAATAGTATATATTTTAAGAAAACAAGGAGATATGGTTATGGCTTTTTTTGATGAGCTTGGAAAGAAGATATCAATAACCGGGCAGGATGCAATCACAAAAACCAGAAATATGGCAGACACAAGTAAGATTAATTCCGCCATTTCAAATGAACAGCAGGTTATTAACGATTGCTATAAAGAGCTGGGAAAGCAGCTTTATGAGAAGAATGAGGATCTCGGCGATTCGAACATCAGGCAGCTTATTGATTGCATTAATATTTCTTTCAGCCACATTGCTGATTACAAAAAGCAGATAAATGAGCTTAAGGGCCTGGCAATTTGCCCGAATTGCAACACTGCGGTTCAAAAGGGTTCTGCCTATTGCCCAAGCTGCGGAAGCCCGATGCCGCAGGAGGTTGTTGCACCTGCGCCGGCGGAGAATGCTTTTACCTGCCCGAACTGCGGCAGAGTTGTTGATCCCAATCTGAATTTCTGCGTTGGCTGCGGCACAAATATCCGCGAGGCTATTGCACAGGCACAGGCACAGGCTCCGGTTGCTCCCGCTCCGGCAGAGGAGGTTTTCCGTTGCCCAAGCTGCGGCAGAGCGGTTGATCCAAGCCTCAATTTCTGCGTTGGCTGCGGCGCAAAGCTTCATGCCGAACCGGCTGATGATGAATAATTTGTTCAAACGGCAATGCAGATTAACGCCTTGTTAATTTGCGTTGCTTTTTATTTAAGCCCTTAATTTGGAGGAATGAAAAATGTTTTGTCCGTCATGCGGAAAAGAAATCAATGAAAATGAAAAATTCTGCGGGCGTTGCGGCTTCGTTATCAAGGATGCCGTTGCCGCGCAAAAGAGCGCTGAAAAAAAGCCTGTTCCCACCGTTAAGCCTGCTAAGCCGGTTAAGGATCCGTCAGAGCCGGGCTTTTTTGAAGCGCGAGCAATTGAAAAGCAGTTAAAGCGTGAGGAAAAGCTCAGGCAGAAAAAGCAGGCGAAGGAAGAGAAAAAGGCGGCGCGCAAGCAGCACAGAAAGGAAACGCATTTTTATCTGAAATTAACGCTTTGCATTATTGCAATTCTGGCAGTTGCCGGCGGCACATTAACCGCTCTTTCGTATTTTCACATTGTTGATATTCCGATTATCAGCAGCTTTTTTGATAAGGAGCCGGGCGGCGATGAACCGGTGGAAACGCCTGCAGCAGTTGAGGAACAGACCACCGATGAAACCGGGGAGCCCGCCGAGGAGGAAGGCTCATATCAGGTTGAAGAGACCGATGCGGAGGAATATTTTAACAACAATGCAACCGTCGTTTCTCAAACTGACGCCGCAAGTTCTGCTGCGGTTGAAACGGAAGCGCAGGTTATGCAAAGCCTTGCAGACAGGGGCTTTAGCAGCGAGATAACCTATAACTATAATATGAGCGGTGAATATTCGGATGATGCCGTTGCTTCCGGCACGGAGGATAAGCATCCTGTGTATAACACTGTTTATATAACCGAGGATAATTTCGTTTGGATGATATTTGATATTAACGGTGTTGTTATGGCTTATCCGATGTCTTATAATCTGGAGAATGAAACGGCAGTCGTTTTCAGTGAAACGGATACGCTTATGAGCTATGACAGCGCAACAAACAAATTCTTTGAAACCAAGCCGAATGATATAACCGTTATTAAGGTTGACGTTATTAATGCACAAACGCTTGAAAGCTTAACCTATGATGAAATAGAGGCACTGTTATGAAAAAGCATATAAAGAAAATGATATCATATATTTGCCTTTTGGCAATTATTTTAACCTCGCTTATCAGCGCGCCGGTTGCAAAAGCAAAGGACGCAGATGGCGAAATGATTATGGTTTCCCTTGGCGATTCTTATTCATCGGGAGAGGGCATTCCGGATTTTTACGGACAGGAAGCGGATGTCAGAGATAAGGTTTATGATCAGGATTGGCTTGGCCATCGCTCCCAAAAAAGCTGGTCGGGAAGATTAACTCTGCCCGGTATTGACAAAACGATGAAAGATCACAGAGATGAAAACTGGTATTTCGTTGCCTCCTCCGGCGCGAAAACCTGTGATTTAAAGGGAAGGCAAAAACAAACCTATAATAAGATTGTCGGCTATGATGTATGGGGGACTCCTCAATATATAACAAATGAAGGCGACGATGAAGGAAATATGGATCCCCAGCTGGACGTTTTTGATAAGCTTAATTCAGAGGGAAAGCAGGCGGATTTTGTTACACTGACGATGGGCGGAAACGATGCGGAATTCTCGAATGTTGTTATGGATGCAATTTGTAATTATTTCAGCCCAAACCAGTTAAACGATAAACTTAATGAAATCTGGAAAAAGTTTTACAAGGAAGAAGGAATTTTCGATAGCTTAAAGCAGGCATATAAGGATATTGAAGAAGCCGCAGGAAAAGAAGCCTTTATTATTGTTGCGGGTTACCCGAAGTTGCTCAATAAGGACGGAAAGGGAGTTTTGTTTAACAAGGAAACGGCAACAATTGTTAATGATTCGGTTGTTCATTTTAATGATGAGATTGAAAGGCTTGTTGGCATCTGCCGGTCAGAGGGAATGAACATTCAGTTCGTTTCCGTTGAAGAAAAATTTGACGGGCGTGAAGCATATTCAAGCAATTCTTTCCTGAACAATATAGTTTTAAAAGTCGGAGGTTATGCGACTACGGAGGATTTGAAAGATTCTGAATGGTACAGCGCATATTCAATGCATCCGAATGATAAGGGCGCACAGGTTTATGCCGATTGCGTTCAGGAGGCAATCAAGAATTATCTTGACCTTCAGGAGGCGCAAAAGGAGCAGGAGGAGCAGCAGGCGTCCACAGAGCGCGAGGTTGTGTTGGTGCTTGATAATTCCGGCAGTATGGACACCAAACTTGATGAAACAAAGCAGGCGGCAAACAAATTTGTTGAAACCGTGCTTGATAATAACGTGCGCTCGGGGCTTGTTACATATTCAAGTGATTCTCAAATCGTTTCTGCGTTTTCATCCGATGAAGCANNAGACCCGAAGGAAAAAATCCAAAGCATCGGCACGGGTGGAAGCACCAATATTGAAGCCGGCTTAAAAACCGCCGATTCAATGCTGCGAACAAGCGCGGCAAAGAAAAAGATTATCGTTTTGATGAGCGACGGCGCTGCCAACGAGGGCAGGGTTTCCGATGATTTAGTCAAATATGCAAATCACATCAAGAAAAACGGCACAATTATTTACACCCTCGGCTTCTTTGATGATTTGGGCGAAGAAAAAAGCGAAGAGCAGCGTGTTATGGAGGCCATGGCAAGCCCGGGATGCCATTATGAGGTTGATGATGCGAACAGCCTGGTGTTCTTCTTTGGCGATATTGCGGATCAGATAAGCGGCGAAAAGTTTATTTATATCCGCATCGCGTGCCCCGTTGATGTTGAGGTTGAATATAAAAATGAAAAGCTCAGCTCAAAATCAGAGCGCGCAATGAGAACGGATTTCGGCTCAATAACCTTTGAGGAAAACTCCGGCGAAAAATCCTCCGGCTCCGATAACAGGGTTAAAATTCTCCGCCTCAGGGATGGGGAAGATTATAACGTTAAGATAACCGGCAACGGCAGCGGAACGATGGATTATTCTATAATGCTGACGGATGAAAACGGCGAATATGTTGACAGCCGCGTCTTCTCCGATGTTGAAATCAACAATAAAACCGTTATTGACACGGTTGCAAACGATGCCGATAAAACCGTGCTCAAGGTTGATAATGACGGCGATGGCAAGTATGATTTGATTTATAAGGCAAAGGCAAACAGCATCGGCGAAATTGTTGATAACAGTCGGCTCGTGCGCCTTATAATCTTCGGCGTTGCGCTTGTTGTTTTCCTGATTCTCTTTGTGATAATCAGAAAGAAAACGCTTGATAAGCGAAAGGCGCTCGTTGTGAAATATGCGGATTATATTGATAAAAATAACCTTAGAAAATAAGATAAATTGCTGCAAAAAAAGCGTTGAGGTAATCCTCAACGCTTTTGCTTTTATAATTCGTTTTAATCGGGATAGCCGTTCGGATTTTGGCTTTGCCAGCGCCAGCTGTCCNNCTCGCACATTTCCTCAAGCCCGCGTTCAGCCTTCCAGCCAAGTTCCTTAAGCGCTTTTGCGGGGTCTGAATAGCAAATTGCAATATCGCCCGCGCGGCGCGGCTGAATTTCGTAAGGAATAGTGACTCCGGATGCCTTTTCAAATGCGTTAACAACGTTAAGCACGCTGTATCCGATGCCGGTGCCGAGGTTGTAAATAAAGCAGCCCTCGTCCTTTTCAACCTTCTGCACGGCTTTAACGTGGCCGAGCGCAAGGTCAACAACGTG
>DCTO01000044.1:1884-2068 GCA_002329285.1 Ruminococcaceae bacterium UBA1438 | reverse complement strand
CACCGATGGGGTTGAAATAGCGCAAGAGGCAAATGCTCCAGCTATTGTCCGATGCATATAAATCCTGCAGAATGCATTCGATCATATATTTCGTTCTGCCGTATGGGTTTGTAACTCCGCCCACGGGCATATCCTCGGCAAGGGGGGAAATATTGTTCATTCCGTAAACGGTTGCGGAGGAGGA
>DCTO01000044.1:0-1820 GCA_002329285.1 Ruminococcaceae bacterium UBA1438 | reverse complement strand
ACCGGCAAAATGGATAACGGAATCAATCTTTTCTGCCTTGAAAATTTTATCCATTCCCTCTTTATCGCGGATGTCGCATTCATAATATCTGAAATCCCTGTTAACCAAGGCGCGAATGCGGTCAATGCTGCTTTTCTTGCAGTTATAAAAATTATCAACGATAACGATGTCAATCCCCGCGTTGATAAGCTCAACGCAGGTGTGGCTGCCGATATATCCGGCGCCGCCTGTAACTAATACTGCCATAGTTTCCCTCCGAATTTACTTAACCGGCCACCGGCCGTTTTTAATATGCCTTTCCCCAATAAAGCATATGCTTTGCGGGCTTGCCGCAGCACACGCATTTATCCGAAAGCTGCTCCTGCTCAAACGGAATGCAACGCGAGCCGACTCCGGTCAGCTCCTTAACCTTATCCTCGCATTCCTCATCACCGCACCACATTGCTTTAACAAAGCCGTCGCCGTTTTCAAGCGCCTTGGTGATTTCCTCAAGCGTTGTGCATTTATATGTGCGGCGCTCTCTGTTTTCAAGCGCTGCCTGATAAAGCCCATCCCTAACCTCTTCAAGTTTCTGCGGGATAACTGCTTCAAGCTCGTCAAGAGAAACAAAGGTTTTTTCCCTATTGTGCCTTGTAACGATAACGCACTGGTTGTTTTCAATATCCTTGGGGCCGATTTCAATGCGAAGCGGAACGCCCTTCATCTCGTATTCAGCAAATTTCCAGCCGGGGGAATTATTGCTTTCATCAATCTTGGCGCGGCAGATTTTCTTAAGCCTGTCGCAAACCTCGTTTGCCTTTTCAAGCACGCCCTCCTTGTGCTGTGCAATGGGAATAACGATTGCCTGAATCGGTGCAACGGCGGGCGGAAGCACAAGGCCGTTGTCATCCCCGTGGGTCATAATGATTGCGCCGATAAGGCGTGTTGTCATTCCCCAGGAGGTTTGGTGGGGATACTGCAGCTTGTTTTCCCTGTCCATAAACTGGATTTCAAAGGCTTTTGCAAAGCCGTCGCCGAAATAGTGGGATGTGCCTGCCTGCAGCGCCTTGCCGTCATGCATCAGTGCCTCAATGCAATATGTGCGCTCTGCGCCTGCAAATTTATCGCTTTCCGTTTTCTGGCCCTGAACAACGGGGATTGCCAAATCCTTTTGGCAAAATTCCGTGTAAACGTTCAGCATCTTTTCGGTTTCCTCGATTGCCTCCTGCGCAGTTTCGTGCAGGGTGTGGCCCTCCTGCCAAAGGAATTCGCGTGAGCGAAGGAAAGGTCTTGTTGTCTTTTCCCAGCGAACAACGGAAACCCATTGGTTATAAAGCTTTGGTAAATCTCTGTAAGACTGAACAACGTTTTTGAAATGCTCACAGAAAAGGGTTTCGCTGGTGGGGCGAACGCAAAGCCGCTCCTCAAGCTTTTCGCTGCCGCCGTAGGTTACCCATGCGCATTCGGGGGCAAAGCCCTCAACGTGGTCCTTCTCCTTTTGCAGCAGGCTTTCCGGAATGAACATCGGCATGCACACGTTTTCGTGCCCCTCTGCCTTAAACATACCGTCCAGAATTCTCTGAATATTTTCCCAGATTGCATAGCCGTAAGGGCGGATAACCATGCAGCCCTTAACGCTGGTGTATTCAATCAGCTCGGCTTTTTTGCAAATATCGGTGTACCATTTTGCAAAATCCTCATCCATCGAAGTAATATCTTCAACCATTTTTTGCTGTTTAGCCATAATAAACTCCTGAAAGATAAAATCTTTATTTTTATATATGATGCAAACCCTATTATAACCCAAAGAAAATCGCTTGTAAATATTATTTTTTTATAAA
>DCTO01000037.1 GCA_002329285.1 Ruminococcaceae bacterium UBA1438 | reverse complement strand
GGCTCCCGATAGCTTATCAAGCAGCACTGCGGAAAACAGAAACGGAATGCCCAGTCCCAAGGAATATGTCAGCAATAATGTCGCTCCCTTTAATGCTCCGCCTGTACTTGATGCCAACATCAAAGCAGAACCGAGAAAAGCTCCGACGCAAGGGGTTAAGCTTACCGAATAAATTGCTCCAAACAAAAAAGCCGATGCAATTCCCGTTACTTTATACCCTTTATGCATTCCCTTAAAAAACGGTATGCGGAAAACCTCCAAATAAGATAGACCGAACAATATAACAATGACGCCGGAAACTATATTTACGATTGTTTGATATTCGGAAAGCAGTTTTCCGAGTGTTCCCGAAAAAACTCCCATAGCTGTGAACACCACCGTAAAGCCCAAAACAAACGCAATGACCTTAAATATCATTTTGATATTTTTGCCGCCGTTATCCTTATTGCTTTGTCCCACAAAATATGAAATGTAAATAGGCAACATAGGTAGCATACAGGGCGATATAAAGGAGATCATCCCCTCTAAAAATGTAATGATATAATCCATGCGTCGAATTCCTTTCGTCAGCTTATAATGTTATTTTATCAAATTGTCTTACTGCCTTCCGTGATGTTATCACATAAAAAGGCGGAGGACTTTTTACTCCGCCTTAAAATAATATGATTTTTTAACTGTTCTCCTTTTTCATGTCAACCGCTTTCATTCATTATAAACCAGATACTAAGTAAGTGTTGTTTTCATCATAATATCCGCTGCATATACATATAATCGGCTTTTCTTTATATATCTTTTAGCTTTTCTTTCATTTTCTGTAATGCTTTACGATAGGTTTTATCTGCGGTATCGGGTGAAGCTAAACCGTGATCGATGGCAATATCAATAAACGCTTCTTTCGGACGTGGTTTCTTTTGCGGTTTGCTGTCCTCGTCCAAATCCTTGTTATCGTAATAATAGGTGGAATAACATTCCATACAGAATCCAAGATGTGCGGAAATTATTGCCCGTTCACGGTAATTCAGATTTTCAAACGCCTCCATTACCGCATCGGCCCGTTCCAATTGGAAAAACAGTTTTTCTGTTTCGGATGTCCTGTCTGCGGCAACTTCTTCCCGGCTTTCTTCGCTGTCCTCATCGGCATATTGGCGGTAATACTCCAAAAACTGCATATTTTGCATACCTGAACGGATGATTTTAGCGGTATCTTCTTCGCTTGCACCAATATTCCTTGCTATTTTCTCAATAGTATCTTTATCTGCCTTGCCGCCATATTCACGGAGCAGGCGCATTGTTTTTCTCAGCCGTAAATATTCATCGTTGCTTTGGACAGTAAAGCCCGTCCGCATAGTACGGATATATTCATGTATCTCACGCATGGCGGCATATTCCTTATACACGATAAAAGGAACGCCACGATTGGGATCGTAGTTTTGTAAGGCGTTTAGCAACCCGATGATATACGCCTGCTTTATATCCGAAAAATGCCCGACCATCGCATAATCCTGAACAATGCTCATTACCTTGTCATTGACCGTGCGCTCATAGTAATGAAGAAACCAAGAAATATATTTATCGTCCTTTTCTGAAAAGTAGCGGAGAATATATTTCTGCAAATCATTCTCTTTCGGCGGTGCCGGCGTCAAACGGTATCTATGCAGTTCCTTTTCCCATTCTTTCACGGCAGCCACCTCCTTCGTGCATAAACAGGGTTATTTCAATCTCTTATCTGTTTCGGCATAGAGCCGGTCACGGCTCATATCTATCGCATATTGTCTACTGGCATACGCTGCGTCTTGCTGGGCTTTCAGCTTGTATTCTTTTGCCAGCGCTTGCGCCGCCTTTGCAAACTCCTCCGTTATGGTTTTCCTACCTTTTTCCGTACGGATAGCGGCACACCTGCGGTTGTAAATATCCACAACAGGATCTGCGGCGGCAAGCTCTTTGCGGTTAATGTTCGCGGCGTATTTTCGGCAAGTAACTCTTTTTCCTCTGACCTCATAAGGCGAGAGTCCATTGCAATATTGCTGACGGCGGGCAGAGGTCATCAAAAAATACTTTTTGCAGACACCGCACCTCCTTGGATAATGCCCATAATGTAAGCCCTCAAAGAAATCGGTAATGATGAAGCTGTAATAGCTATCAAAATACAATCTGCGGGCAAGCGTTACTGTTTTGCTTTTTGCATTTTTCCTTGTTGGTACATATTCCGTTGTCACCGGGAACGGAACGGCACCGAATACTTCCAAAGCAATCGGAAGCAAATGCTCCTCATCGAAACGGGCAACTTCATCTATCCGACCTACAAATGCGGTCAACTGTTTATATACCTTTTGCATATCTTCGGATACGGCGTTATAGAAGGCAAGAGTTTCCGTAATCTCCGCAATCAGCGCATTACTTTCTTTGAAAAATTTTTTATCGTATTCCGGCGGTAGCAAATCTAAATCCAGTTCTGTTTGTAGTTTGCTTTCCGCAGCGGAACGGCAGTGAAAGAAATCTGTAATTTGATTTGCGTTATTCTCGGAGAACAGGTCAGATATTCTGTTGCGCTCATCATCAATGTTGAATTGATCAAACGGTTTCAGCATAGGCAAAGTATCAAGATTTAAGCCAATTTCTGTTCCGGCTGAAATAAAGTCTGTTTCTTTCAAATAACCAACCGCTATCTGTTCCGCCACATTCCATCCGTGCTGTTTATACACGCTAAGCCTTGCGGCGGTATCGTTTTTATAAT
This sequence comes from Ruminococcaceae bacterium UBA1438, assembly GCA_002329285.1. GTDB lineage: Bacteria > Bacillota > Clostridia > Oscillospirales > Acutalibacteraceae > Eubacterium_R. Next base: position 1,378 of record DCTO01000037.1, on the reverse strand, counting down.
ACTGATTCAGTAAATGTACGGCATAAACGCCTGCCGCATAGGTTTTATTGCCTATCCGCACTCTGCCATCACGATAATCTGCGGCTAAAAATGGATTCATCTCTCATCCTCCATACCAATTCTATCATCAGGAGCTTCCCATAAAACACCCTTCAATTTTTTCAAAATATTTTTTATCAAGCGTTGTTTCTGATGAATGTATTTTCATTAGTATATCATAAAAATGGCTAAAACACAATGTTTTTCATCTGTTGCGTTTTTTGTTTTTGCTGTGTTGCTACATTCCATATAAATTTTGACTTTTCCTATATTCTAATAAGCGAGGGAGCGAAAGACCTCATAAATNNTTCTTTCAGCAACCGAAATTCTAATGTATTAATATAAGTGAGGGAGCGAAAACCTCACAGAATACACGGGCATCGCCGTCGGGAAACCGGCGGCTTTTTTGTTGCCCGAAAAACGAACAGGAGGAAAGGTCTATGATGAAGATTACACCGAAGCAGGCGGAGAAGGTTCACCGTCTTGTTGCATCACTTTGCGCCAACTGCGACGAGGACGGCAACTGCTTGTTGCTTGACGACGGCGAGGAACACAAGTGTGTGCAGCTTATCTCTATCTACGGTATTTATTGCAACTATTTCAAAGAAGCAGTATTACCAGCCGAAAAAGAACTGTACGAAGAAATCCAAAAACAAAACAAATTGAAAAACGGAAAGGACGAATGAAAATGAAAAACTGTAACAACACAAAAATTATCGGTATCGACCACGGCTACGGGAACATGAAAACGGCTAATTTCTGTTTTCCGACAGGCATTATCGCTTATGACTCCGAACCGCTGTTTACGGCAGATATGCTTGTATATGACGGTAAGTATTATTTGATTGGCGAGGGACACAAGGAATTTGTCCCTGATAAAATCAAAGATGAGGATTACTATATCCTTACTCTTGCGGCTGTCGCAAAGGAATTGAAAGCGGAAGGCATTACCGAAGCAGATGTCCACATCGCCGCCGGATTACCTTTAACTTGGACAAGCGGACAAAAGGCGGACTTCGCCGCATACCTTGCTAAAAATGATGAAGTTTGCTTCACCTACAAAAAGTCCGAATATCATATCCACATTGCAGGCATCAGTATCTATCCGCAGGGATACGCCGCTATTGCTTCCTTTGCCACAAAGCTTAATGGTATCAATCTGATTGCCGACATCGGCAATGGGACAATGAATGTGCTATATATTGCTGTACAGCGACGGTTCGGGCTTCGTGGCAAGGTTGTCGGTTATCATGGGATACAGAGTTTTAAGACGGACGAAGTCACGCCGGAGCAGGCATTTGAAATCGGCAAAGCCACCGCCCGAAAGATGTGGGGCGAT
>DCTO01000023.1 GCA_002329285.1 Ruminococcaceae bacterium UBA1438 | reverse complement strand
GTTTATGTACGCAGTTATCGTAACAGGCGGAAAGCAGTACAGAGTTTCCGAGGGCGACGTGCTTTATGTTGAAAAGCTCGGCGTTGACGAAAAGGAAGAGGTTTCCTTCGATGTTCTTGCAATCAGCGGCGACGACGGCATCAAGGCAGGCAAGGCTTGCGAGGGTGCATCCGTTAAGGCAAAGGTTCTCAAGAACGGCAAGGGCAAGAAAATCACTGTTTTCACCTATAAGCCAAAGAAGAACGAGAAGCGCAAGATGGGTCATCGCCAGCCTTACACCAAGGTTGAGATCACCGCAATCAATGCGTAAGACTTATGATTAAAGTTGAATTTTTACAATCGGATAATCAGCTTATCGGCTTTGAGGCAAGCGGGCATTCAATGAGCGCGCCCCATGGGGAGGATTTAATCTGCGCCTTTGTTTCAAGCGCGTGCCTTATGGCGGCAAACACCGTTACGGAGATTTTGAAGCTCCGGGCAGACGCCAAAGCGGCGGACGGTTACTTGCTTTTGAAGATAAGCGAAAACCCGATTTCCGCGCAGGATACACTGCAGGGCTTAAGGCTTCATTTAAGCGAGCTGCAGAAGGATTATCCGCAAAACATTAATGTGATTATATCGGAGGTGTAATAATGCTCAAGTTAGATTTACAGCTTTTCGCTCATAAGAAAGGTATGGGTTCTACCAAGAACGGCCGTGATTCCGAATCAAAGCGCCTCGGCGCAAAGAGAGCTGACGGCCAGTTTGTTCTTGCAGGTAACATCCTTTATCGCCAGAGAGGAACACATATTCATCCCGGCAACAACGTTGGCAAGGGCTCTGACGACACACTTTATGCTCTCATCGACGGCAAAGTTAAGTTTGAGAGAATGGGCAAGGACAGAAAAAAGGTTTCTGTTTACCCCGTTGAGCAGTAATTATTAATAAATTAAGGCTATCCAAACGGATAGCCTTTTTTGTTTTTATAACAGTATAATATTGTGGGCTTTGCAATCCTCGCGCATTTCATCGCTCCAGATTGCGCACTGAACCTCGCCGATATGCGCCTTTTGAAGAAGAAGCATACAAAGCCTGGATTGGCCTATGCCGCCGCCGATTGTGAGCGGAAGCGTGCCATCAAGAACGCCCTTATGGAACGGGAACGCCGCCCTTTCCGGAACGCCCTCAATTTCAAGCTGGCGCTGCAGGCTTTCTGCATCAACCCTGATACCCATTGAGGAAATCTCAAAAGCGCAGCCCAAAAGCTCGTTCCAGACAAGAATATCGCCGTTAAGCGCCCAATCATCATAATCCGGTGCGCGGCCATCATGCTTTTCGCCGCTTTTCAGCTTGCCGCCGATTTGCATAAGAAACACAGTGCCGTGCTCCTTAACGATTTTGTTTTCCCTCTCCTTGGGGGTAAGCTTCGGGAACATATCCTCAAGCTCCTGAGTGGTGATGAAGAAAACCTCATCATTCATTTCAAAGGAAAGAACGGGATATTTTTCTTTAACGGCATCGTTAGTGTCCGCAATAACTTTAACGATGGTTGAAACAATATCCTTAAGGAAGGCCTCGTTTCTCTCCTCACGCGTGATAACGCGGCACCAATCCCACTGATCAACAAAAAGCGAATGGAGATTATCCGTGTCATCATCGCGGCGAATGGCATTCATATCGGTGTAAATGCCCTCATCGGGTTGATAGCCGTATTTATAAAGCGCCATCCTTTTCCATTTTGCAAGGCTCTGAACAACCTCAGCCTCGCCCTCAATGTTTTTCATTGTGAAATGCACCTTGCGCTCAACGCCGTTAAGATCGTCGTTAATTCCCGAAGCCTTTGTAACCATAATCGGTGCGGTTACGCGGTCAAGATTAAGCGCCTGTGAGAGCTTAACCTGAAAGGTGTCCTTCACAATTTTGATTGCCCGCTGCGTTTCCCTTTGAGAAAGGGAGGAAGCGTACCCCTTGGGGTAAATAAGTTTTTCAGTCATTTTTAAATCCTCCTATAGATTTAATATATGCTTTCGGCTGAAATCAGCCGCTGACCGTGTTTTAGCGGCAGCTTATTTAATGCTGCCAACCGTTCTGGGATAAAGTATAACATCCCTTATATTTGCCATGCCCGTGCAATACATAATAATACGCTCAAAGCCGAGACCAAAGCCCGAATGAGGTACGGAGCCGTATTTTCTTAAATCAAGATAAGCCTCGTAGCCCTCCTTGCTCATTCCCTTTGCATCCATTGCGGCAACAAGCTTGTTATAATCAGCCTCTCTTTCGCTGCCGCCGATGATTTCGCCGACGCCGGGCACAAGCAGATCCGTTGCGGCAACGGTTTTGCCGTCAGCATTCTGCTTCATATAAAAGCTTTTGATTTCCTTTGGATAATTGATAAGGAAAACGGGCTTTTTATAAACCTGCTCCGTGATATATCTCTCATGCTCTGACTGCAAATCGCAGCCCCATTCAACAGGATATTCAAACTTAACATCCGCCTTTTTGAGAATATCAATCGCATCGGTATAATCAACAACAGCAAAATCGTTGTTAACCACGCTTAAAAGCTTTTCCGTTAAGCCCTTTTCAAAGCGTTGCTCAAAGAAAGCAAGCTCCTCCGGGCATTTTTCCATATAATCCCTGATGATATATTTAATCATATCCTCTGCGATTTCAATCAGATCCGGCAGCTCTGCAAATGCAATTTCAGGCTCAACATGCCAGAATTCAGCCACATGGCGCTGGGTGTTGCTGTTTTCTGCCCTGAAGGACGGGCCGAATGTGTAAATCTTTCCAAGACCCATTGCAGCAATCTCGCCCTCAAGCTGACCTGAAACAGAAAGGCCCGTTTTTTTGCCGAAGAAATCATCGGCATAGTATTCCTCTGCGCTGTCATAATCCTTTGAATAGCCGATGGTTGTAACCTGGAACATCTCGCCGGCGCCCTCGCAATCTGAGCCCGTGATGAGCGGAGTGTTGATATAAACATATCCTCTGTCCTGGAAGAAGCGGTGAATTGCCGCAGCCATAACGGAGCGAACTCTGAACACGGCATTGAAGGTGTTTGTTCTTACTCTGATATGCGGCATTTCGCGCAGGGTTTCAAGCTTCTGGAATTTTTTCTGCAGCGGATAATCGGGCGGGCAAATGCCGAGCACGGTGATTTCCTTTGCATTAATCTCGCTTGTGCCGTTGTTTTCATTCTTAACAACATCGCCGAAAACCTTGATTGACGCACCAAGCTTCATTGCTTCCTCCGGCACCTTAAGCTCGCTGTTTTTATCAATAACAATTTGCAGATGATTTAAGGTTGTGCCGTCATTGAGCGCAAGAAACGCAACGTTTTTTGAATCCCTTGCAGTGCGCACCCAGCCGCAGACGGTTGCTTCTTTTCCCACAAAGGCATCGCTTTCCATAATTTCTTTAATATCCGTGTGCTTCATAAACTACCTCCGAATAAATATATTTAATAATATGCAAAAAGACAAATAAAAAAACAGCCCATTCGTCCCTCAAACAATAGGACGAGCAGCTGTTGTTACCCGTGGTGCCACCTATTTTGCCTGCGAAGCAGACCTCTCACGGCTTCAATCAAAGCCTGCTGAAATAACGGACCAGCCACCGGCGCACCTAATAAGAAAAATCCTTTCGGCTTGCGGCTCTTAAGTGTTCTTCACAGGGCTGCCATTATGCGGATTCCACCATCCCGCATTCTCTTTGAACGCATTTCCCGGCTACTTTTCTTCGTCATCGCCTTTGTTAATTGAATTATATACCCCTTGTTTCTGTTTGTCAAGAGAAAAAAGGAAGAACCTTCGAGCAACCGAAGGTTCTTTTTGATTATCCGATTGGGGGCTGAAGCAGAACGCTGTTAGCCAACTGCTCCTCATCAACAGTTAAATAAGAATTGATATCAACCCCGGAAAACTGCTCGCCCGTTGTTATTTTAGCGGTTTTAAACGGGGATTTTTCCATTTTATAGGTTTGATTTTTAACCTCATCTTCCCCATCATTTTCAAGGGAAGCGAAATAATCCTCGCACGCATAAATATAACCGTAAAATTTCTGCCCGAAATGGGAATCACCGTTTGTGAAGGTTACAGTGTCAAAATAAGTGCTGCGCCAGTGTGACTGTGAGCAGGTTACGGTGTCGCCGTCAATTTCCTCAACCACTGCAACATGGTTGCTCCAAACAGCGATTGCGCCGAGCTGCGGCTCCTGGCCATATGAATAATAGCCGTTGCTTTTGTTAATGCTGTACCACGAGCCTGCATTGCCCCTTGTGATTTTAGGAGCCTCGCCTGTGATTTCATAAATTCTTCCGTAAGCATAAGCAGTGCAATTCGGCATCCCGTATCCTGTTTGTGAAAAAACATTAAGCGTTTTGTTGTAATATGAATTGCTTGTGCTTGGTGCTGTGAGTCTTGGTGTGAAGCCCTCATCTGCCAAAGCAGAAATCGGGAAAATTGCGATGATTAAAAGTAATGATAAAACCGTAAGTGTGAATGATCTGAAAATCTTAATAACATTTACCTCCTTGGCAGCGGATTGGAATTGATTTTTAAATCTCCGCCGTTTTTGGATACGAGCCATAGATAATTTACGCTTTTCAATTAGCCTTTTTTGCGGCAATAATCCGCAAAAGGCATTCACTTTCTTTTCACATCGCCGTCAATTGTAGCATATCGGTCAAGCCGTAATCTATGGAAAATCTCAACAAGCATTTTGTAACCATTTTGTAATAAATATGCACATTAACCAAAATTTCAGGCTTTTGCTTGACTTTTATTTTGACATAATTGGAATTTGTGTAAAAATTATATATTTTATTTAGCCCAAAATTATAAACTAATTATAAACTGAAACCAAATGCGCAGAATAATAATGATAAATCATTTGAAAGGAGTGCATTATAAATGCGCAAAATGCCAAAGAAGAACAGGATTAAATTCAACCCTGACGGCGATTATGTAAAAAAGTATCAGCTGGGCCAAAAAGGCGCTGAGAAAACAAACAAAATCAGCGAGAATATTATGAACCCGACAGTTCAGCCAGACGGGCGCACCGAGCAGGGCGTTGCCGTTCCCGATAAAACAAATGTTGAATATTCAAAGGAATACGGAGAAGAGAATAAATTATAAAGAAAAAGCCCGTGCGCTGCAAAAGCAACACACGGGTTTTGCTATATATTAATCTTCGGGTGAATATTCAAGAATATCCCCCGGCTGGCAATCAAGCGCCTCGCAGATTGCAATCAGGGTTGAAAACCTGATTGCGCTGATGTGCCCGTTTTTCAGCTTTGAAAGATTAACGTTTGCCACGCCAACCTTTTCAGAAAGCTCATTCAGGCTGATTTTTCGATCCGCCATAACGCGATCAAGCCTTAAAACTATTTTTCCCATTGCCTGATCCCCCGTTTATTAAAGCGTTTCATCAGACTGCTGCTGAAGCTCTGCGCCATACTTGAAAACGAGCGTTAAAACAAACGCAACAGCAAGCACAAGAAGGCCGCCGATGTTGAGAGAGAAATCGACAAGGCTTCCGCCTGATACAATTGCACCCCATGCGGATTCATTGATTGCGGAGAGCACAATCACAGGAATGAGAGACCAGCCAAAGGCTTCCATCTTCTTAATAACATTTTCGGTGAACGGTGTGTCACACTCCTTGAGAGCCTTCATAAGCGCTTTAATCATATAAAACATAACGGTTAAGCAGCCGAGATAAATGAAAGCAACAACAAGTGCTGCAATGAGCCTGCCGGCTGTGAACTGAACCGGGGTCGTTTTGGCATTAATTTCAATTCCGTTTTCGGTTTCCTTAACAGCGAAATCAGAAATATCCTTGTCATCAACAGAAACGGAAACGCCATCCGGCAGCTCTGTAATATCTGCAAAATCCTCTCCGTCATCAAGGGTTACAAAGCCCCTGAGCTTTTCAAGCACGTTTTTACCAGCGCTGACATCAATCTGCGTTGCCATGGTGACGTTAACGTCTTCCTTTGCAACAAGACCGGCTGCAACCGTGCAGAGCGCAACGGAAACCATTGCGCAAATCAGCACAACGATAATTAAGATTGAAACAATATAACCCACTGTTCCTGCTGTGTTAATATTTTTCTTGATTTTTGAGTTCATAATAATCCCTCCAATTAAATTTTTAACGTTTATCGTTAATTTCATTATACACATAAATTTACATTTGTCAATGGTTTTTAATGTTTTTCGTTAAATTTTTAATTTTTTTATTTTGTTTACCGTTTGCGCCTTTCCCAAGGTTGCAAAGCGCTTATATATTATGCTATAATTATTATAATCATTATATATGTGGGAGATAATTATGCCTGCAAACGAGCGCAAGGAAAGCCTTAAAGAAAAATTAAATAGCAACAGGGCTTCCCTTTCCGATGCAGAGCTGCTGGAGCTTTTGCTGCTTTATTCCGAAAAGGCAGACGCCGCCGGCGAAAAGGCAAAGACGCTGCTGGACACCTTTGGCAGCCTTAACGGCATTATTTGCGCAAACCCTGCCGCGCTGATAAAAAACGGGCTTAATAAGAATTCAGCAATTCTGATTGCGCTTTCCGCAGAAACAGAAAGGCAGATTGGGGCAGAGGCAAAAAACAAAATCAAAAGAATAAGCACCGCAAACGACGCCCTAACCCTTTGCGAAAATATACTTTCATCAGAGCCGCTTGAAAAAATGATTCTTATTACGCTTGACGGCGGCTTTAACATAATTAACATTCACACACTGGCAAGCCTGCCATCGGTTAAAAGCCTTTCGGTTAATCCGCAGGATTTGCTTCGCAGGGCAATTTTTGATAACGCAGCCGGCGTTATTCTGGCGCACAACCATCCCCACGGGCTTGCACTGCCGTCTAATGAGGACGTTGATTTTACTATAAAGGCAAAAAAGCTTTTGAGCGATGTTAGCATTGAGCTGAAAGATCATATAATCGTCGGACAGGGCAATTCAATTTCCCTGCGTAAGGATTCGGATTACAAAATGTTTTTTAAATGAATATATTTTCATAAAGGAGAAACAAACTATGAACATTGAAGAAAAAAGAGCACTGGCACAATCAGCAATTGATGCGGCAAGCTCATGCCCCGAATTCAAGGAGGCTGCGCAGAATTATATCAGCGCACTCGGCACAGACGGCGAGGCCACTGCTGCGGCTGCGCTTGTTGCAGAGGCAAAAGAGGATATCTCACCGATTGACGGCACAATCGCTTTCTTCGGCAGTGATATGGCAAAGCAGATTTTCGGCGAGGAATTAGCAGCAGAAAAGCTTGCGCACGCAAAAGAGATTAAGGCGAAGGGCGCTGTTTATTGCGACTGCCCCGGCTGCCTGGCTGCAAAGGCAATTATTGACGCCGAAGCAGAGTTTTGCTGATTGAAAAAAGCTATGATTTGGGTTAGTGAAATTAAAACTGCTCCGCCAACAGAGTTTAAAACCGAGCTGCAAAAGCAGGTTTATGAAACGCTTGCAAAGCTTGAAATTCCCTTTGAGCGCGTTGATAATGACGAGGCTCTGACGATGGAGGACTGCATTGCGATTGACAAGGCGCTTAACACCAAAACCGCAAAGGCGCTTTTTCTTTGCAACAGGCAGAAAACGAATTTTTATCTTTTCGTGACCGCAGGGGGCAAGCCCTTTGTTACCAAAAACTTTGGCAAGGCACTTGAAATTTCCAGGGTTTCCTTTGCACCGCCGGAGCATATGCTTGAAATGCTGGGCACTATTCCCGGATGCGCAAGCATTCTGAGCGTTATTGAGGATAGCGAAGCCCGCGTTAAGCTTGTTATTGACAAGGACGTAATTTCGGCAAGCGCATTTGCCAGCCCTGATTGCACCACAACGGGATATATCAAGCTGAAAACGGCTGACGTGCTTAAAAAATATCTGACATATGCAAAGCACGAACCGATTATAATTGAGATTTAAGAAAAGGCTTGGGATATTTCCCGAGCCTTTTTCATACAATATAAAAAATTAACAAATTTAACAAAAAGACAAAAATGATTAAAAAGTGTTGATAAATTCCCGATAATATGTTAAATTAAAAACTTGCAAAACTGTTTTTATACTCAAAAGGAGATATTTAATGGCTAAGATTAAAAGCAGCACTCTGCACAAAATCGGAAACAAGCTATTTAAATATATGTATAAAAACCCTGAGCGCAATATGCTCAGGCTTATTAAGGTTGGCAAGGTGGTTGCAGGAGGAATGTATCCCAAGGCCACCTTTGAAACGCCGATAGATATTATTTCAAACCGGGAAAACATCTGGCACGACTACCTTTTCAACGGGCTTAAGGACGTTGACGAAGAGGTTCTAACCCGTGCGGTTTTAACCTTCGGCATTGACGCGGGCTATGTGGGAACCTCCACCCTGCGCCAAAAGCGCGAGGAGCTGCACTGCAATATTCCCTGGGTTATTTTGCTTGACCCAACCTCCGCCTGCAATCTTAAATGCAAGGGCTGCTGGGCTGCTGAATACGGATATAAATCAAATCTCACCCTTGATGAAATGAGAAAGCTTATTCGCGAGGCAAAGGAGCTTGGCACGCATTTCTTTATGTTCACGGGCGGCGAGCCGCTTATCAGAAAGGATGATATTTTAACCCTTGTCAGCGAAAATCAGGATTGCATTTTCCTTGCTTACACAAACGGCACGCTGGTTGACGATAAATTCTGCAAGGATATGAAAAAAGCGGGAAATCTTGCGCTTGCGCTTTCAATTGAGGGAACGAAAGAAACCACCGATTCCCGCAGGGGCGACGGTGTTTTTGACAAGGTTATGGAGGCCATGCGCCTGCTTAGAGAAAACAAATGCCTTTTCGGCACATCCGTTTGCTACACAAGCCAAAATTATGAAGCTGTAACAAGCGATGAATTTTACGATATGGAAATCGAAATGGGCGCAAAATTCGCCTGGTATTTCCATTATATGCCCATCGGCTCTGACGCTGACACAAGCCTGCTGCTGACACCCGAGCAGCGCGAGCACGTTTACCGCGCGATCAGGGAAAAGCGCAATTCCAGAACCGGCAAACCGATTTTCACCGTTGATTTTCAGAATGACGGCGAATTCGTTGGCGGTTGCATCGGCGGCGGCAGAAACTATTTCCACGTTAACAGCGAAGGCGACGTTGAGCCCTGCGTTTTCATTCATTACAGCGATTGCAACATCAGGGAAAAAAGCGTGCTTGAATGCCTGCGTTCTCCCCTTTTCTTTGAATATTACAAGGGGCAGCCGTTTAATGACAATATGCTGCGCCCCTGCCCGATGCTTGAAAACCCCGAAAAGCTGAAGGCGCTTGTTAAAAAGACAAATGCAAAATCAACAAATCTGCTTCAGCCCGAAAGCGTTGAGGAGCTTTGCGGAAAATGCGAGCTTTACGCCAAAAACTGGGCGCCCAAGGCAAAGGACATCTGGGAGGAGAAGGAGCGCTTTAAGCCCTTCGCCCAATATTACAGAGACACGCCTGAGGGCAAGGCTGAATTTGCAAATAAGAAATAAACGAAAACCCCGTCGGAAATATCCGACGGGGCTTTATTTTTTAAAACCATTTGCGTTTTTTGCCGATGAGCATCAGCACGGCAACAACCGAAACCGAAAGTAGGATAACGAAAACATATCCGTATTTCCAGGCAAATTCCGGCATTGCATGGAAATTCATGCCATACCAGCCCACAATCAGGGTGAGCGGGAAGAAAATGCTTGTCATAACCGTGAAGCGCTTCATCGTTTGATTAAGCTTTAAATCAAGGAAAGCGGAATAAGCATCCTGAAGATGATTAACCGAATTGCTGAGCGAATCCGCATCCTCGCGCAGGCGGATGATTTTATTGGCAACGTTTGAAATATACATCAAATCCCCGCTGTCAAAAATTGCGTTTTCATTTTCCTCCAGCGCCTCTGTGAAATCCAGCAGTTGCTCATAATAATTATGCATTGTGAGCAGCTCTTTTTTCAGCTGAAGCAAATCGAGGCTGAAATCATCCTCCGTGTTATCCTTGAGCACGTCTGCCTCAAGCTCTGTGATTTCGTTGCCGGTGTCCTCAATAAACTTAAAATCATTAACAATCAGAGCATCAAGAAAGGCATAAATGATTTTTTCCAGAGTTGCATTTGCGGCGGGATAGCGGCTAAGCGCGGCTTCAAACTTACGCCTGGTTGAGCCATCCTTATCTGCAACATCAACAACGATAATCATATTGCGCCTGATATAAATCGCGATGCAATCATCCTCTGATTTAAGATCGGCGGTGTTAACGATTTTTAAATCCGTGAAGGTGTAATCCTCATAAACCTCAACATCGCTGCGAAAATACTTATTTGCCGCCTTGCACGCCGCAATGCTGGAGCGCGCAAAGCCGAAATCCCTGCCGAACTGCTCCAGCTCATCAGGAGTGACATAACCGATTGTGAGCACGTTTTCATCAATATCCTTAATCTCAATCGGTGTTTCTCTGTTTTCAAGTGTGAAGAACAAGAGCATCCCCTCCTTTAATTATTTTAGCCAACCAAGGCATTATTAACAACATTAATCTGATTTGAATAAGCCGTGCGCAAAACGCCGCTTTCATCATAATAGGTGACATAACCGACTGCCGCCCAAACGGCCATCCTGCCGAAGGAGGANNTATAAATGCCGTTTTCATCAGGCTCATCAAATTTTGAGGTGACAAGCTTATTATTAATATCAAGCACCATCTCGCAGGGGTCGGTAACCTGCTCCTGCTCATAATAGAACGCCGTGCCGATTGATTCAATCCGGCAATCCTGCGGAATGCCCGCCGCCATAACAAAGGAGGCGTAATTATTCTCCTCATCATAGCTGAAGCTCAAGGTTAAAACGGGAACATCGCCGGCCTGCGGAGCGCTTGGAAGCTCTGCGCCGCTTTCGGAATAAACGGGTGTGATAACCGCGTCGCTGCCCGCTGCAAGGGAAGCAAGCACCTGCGCCTCATCATAGCTCCATTCGCCGCCCGAATACCCGTATCTGTAAGGCACGGCGGGAAGCAGAGCCGAAAGTGAGGAAACGTCTGCCCATTCATCCGCGGTTTTAACGATTATTATTTCTATCTGCCCGTCATAGTTTTCAAAGAAAAGCTGGGCGGAATTCTGCGGAATAAACCTTGCCTCAAGGCTTGTGTTTGAGGTGATGACAAAGCTGTACTGCGCATCGGTTGAGAAGATGCGGCGGGTTACGGTTTCATACCAGCCCGCAAAAACGAAGCCCGAATCAGCCTCGGCGGTGAGATTAACCGTGTTGCCGAAAACAGCGGTGTAATCCCCTGCCGCGCCGCTTGTTTCTCCGAAGGAAACGCCGGCGCTGCCGTTTTCAGCCGCAACGCTTAAATTCAGATAAGCACGCAGATTTGAAATTGCCGTTAGAATTTCGCTGACTGCAGCATCAACAACCGCTTGGGAAACGAAGGCATCAACCTTGCCCTGATTATCTGAAACCGCACTTAAAAGCGCGGAATAGCTTTCTGCCGTATAAAGCGCCTGTTCTATGCCGTTTGCGCGTTCAATTGCGGCAATCAGCACGGTTTTATCGGAGGCAGGCTCCTCCGTTATGAAGCTGACCGAAGCATCGCCGGTTAAAGTGAAGGTGAACTGATTTGAATACTCCGCCGTTGCCGTTTCCGTGCGAAGCGGATTTTTCATAAACGCGCGCCACTGCGAAACGCATTCATCGCCGGTGTAAACCGCCGTTATTTCGGTGCCGTAAGGAACGGAGGAGAGATCAGCGGTTAAATTGCCGCCGATATAATACTGAACATCCTCCGGCGCATTTGCGCTTTTTTCCGGGATATAAAGCAGCCCGCTGCGGCCATCAAGGCTTTCGGCATAAGCGCATCTGCCGCTTACCGCCTGCGGAATTTCATTATCAAAGCCGTTTTGATAATCCGCCGTTGCAGAAAGCCCCGCCTCTGCGCGATAAAGCGCGGCAGCCTCTGCATCGGAAAAAGCGCGGGAGAAGCAGCGCACGTTATCAAGCGAAAGGGTGCAGGTGCCCCAATAAGGGGTGTAAGACCCGAGATAAAGCTCCGTGCTTTCGGAAGCAAGGAAGCTCATAAGCCCGCCGCTTGCCTGATACTGGCTTGTGCCGGTTACGTTAACCGTTGCCGTGCGCACGCCGTCAACATAAACCGCAAAATTATAATCATCAATTATGCTTACGGTTATAAGCTGCCATTGCTTTTTAACAATGCCGCTGTTTGCAGTTGTGTAATCAAAATAAAGACCTGCGGAGGAAAGCGAGGAATCACTGCCCCCGTTGCCGTTATTGAAGCGGATATAGCCGTCCGTGCCGAGAGTGAAATATTTGCATTCGCCCGTTTCGCCCAGGGCAAAGGTTATTGATTCGGTGTCATCCCAATAATTGCCGTTAATGCGCTGATAATAGCTTACCGTGAAACCGTTTGATGTTGCAAGATTTGCAAAGGGCTTTGAGGAGGTTTTAACGTAATTGCGCTTATCGCTTCCGTTTTTACTGTAAGGAAAATATACGGTGCCCGCTCTGCCGTCGTTATCATCAGTTTGGCGGTAAACGCTGTAACCCCCGTCAGCCGTGCCGGTAACCGCCGTGCCGCCGAGAGAGTCGCTGAAATTGTTAAAATAAAGCAGATTGCCGTCCGCCCCCGTGATTTCAAGCGGAGTGAGCGCCTTGTTGTAAAATTCGGCATTATCAATATACGAAGACTTTGTGCCGCCGATTGATCCGTAAATTGTGAACGCGGCGCCGTAATAAAGATTTATATCGCTGCTTGAAAGGAAGGAGAAAATGCCGTCGCTTCCGCTGACGCCGTTTGGATAACCCGAGGCGCAAATGCTGCTTAAATTATACTCCGCAGCAAGGGAATCATTGATGAAATAATCAAGCATATGCACGCCCGATGCAGTTTTATAAATTGAAATCGTGATATCAACCCACTGCGCGCCGGTTGAATTAACCGTGCTGTTTGCATCAATATCAAAATAACAGCCGTTGCTGCCGCCGATGCCACCGTTGCCGTCATTAAACAGAATGCCGCCGTTTGCCATTATGATGAAATAGCGGTTATCCGCGTGATTCCCCGTTGAGAAATTGATCAAAGAGGTGTTGCGCCAGCTGTCATCCGCACAATATTTTGAAAAGCTGATGGTTGCGCCTTGAGATAAATCCTGCCCTGCAAAGGGGTTTGCCTCCTCAATAACCGTGTTGCCTGAGCGCGTATTAACACTGAAGTTCATTGCAAGCAAATCATCCTCAGTGACAATATCCGTTGCAACATAGGTTATGCCGTTTGAATTCGCATAGCCCTGAGAGTAGATATCAGAATTACCGTACATAACAAGGCTGCTGTCATTCTGAAAGGCATTTGAGCCAATTGAGGAAACACAATCCGCAGTTGTGAACGAGGTGAGAGAGGCGCAATCCTTAAAAGCATAAGCGCCGATTGAGGTGATATTTTTCGCAGAAATATCAAGCGCTGTTATAGAAGCGCATTTTGTGAAAGCACCCTCACCGATGCTTGTTACACTTGAAGGAATGGAAACCGAGGTTACGTTATCAAACCCGTAAAAGGCATAAGCTCCGATTGAGGTTACGCCCTCATTGATAACGATTGAGGTTATCTGATCAGTGTTATACTGCCCGTCAAAAACGGAATCCTTAATCTGATCGCCCCACGGCGCGGTTGAGCCCATTGAGTTAACGCCGTTTGCAGAGGAATAAGCATAATCATTCATTGCGCCGCTGCCGCTGACTGTAAGCGTGCCGGTTTTGCGGTTAAGGGAATAGCTGATGTTGCCGTCCGTTCCCTCAACGAGGGTGCAGACCGCTTCATTATTCAGAATGATATATCTTGCAAGCTCCTCCGTTGCAAAATCCATTGCAAAAATGCCGGAGGGCTTATTCTTTGTGTAAGTGTAGGTTGCATAAGAGGGATTAATCTGCGAGGCAAGATTCTGCGGATTGGGGATGGAGGAATCCGAAACCGTTGAGGAATAGTTGATATAATATTCGCCCCTGTAATGCCCGAGATTCAGCATATACTGGGTTGCTTTGATTTTATCCTCTGTGTGCCATTTATAATAATCCTGGATATGCGCAGTGCCTATTCCGGTGTTATTGCTGTAAACATTAACATAAACCGGCTCAACATAATCGCCTGACGAAAAATCGTTATATTTGATTTTCTGCCCTGATTCCTCCTCATCAACAACAACGCCCTGTGAAGCCTCGCTGCCGATATACTGGTCAAAACGGTTGAAAAGCACGCATTTGCCGCGCACCTCGCCGAGGGTGGGCACGCTTTTGCCGAGATACCAGTAATTGTTATAATTATAGCTTTCGCCGTAAAAATACTTGCCCTGCCCGTAGCCGTGAATATATTCATAAATTGCATTTGTGAAGGACGGCACGCCGTTATCGCCGTCATCCTCCTTAATGCAAATTAAAACGGTTTCGCTGGGATGAGCGTCAAGCCAGTTATAAACGTCCTGGAAAACATAATCGAGATAGTAATAATCATCGCCGTTCCAGCAATCGGTTGAGCCGTGAACGGTTTTAACCGAATAGGTGCTTGCATCAACCTCGCAGCGGATATCAAGCCAGCGGATGCCCGCGTTAAGCTGCTCCGTGATATTAAGGCTTTGGCATTTTGAAATGCTGTTTATGGTTGATTCCGTGAACACGTTTGTTTTGAATTTCCTTGCGCAGGAATCGTGCGTTCCGGGAATTGTGATTTCCGTGAGCTTTGTTCCGTCAAGGATAACGCTCATCCAATCTGAAGCAGAAACGCTTGAAAGCAGCTGCACCGCCTCATCATATGCAAGCGCCGAAGCAGGCGCAAAAACGAAGCCCGAAACAAGCATAACGCCCGCCAGAACTCCGCTCAATATTCTTTTTAAAGCATTTGGCTTTTTCATATAAACCGCTCCGCTCCTTTGCAGTTCTGATAAAAGATAAAATTACCCTAAATATAATTATAACATATTAATAAATTAAAAACAATAATAAAAAACGGCTTAAGCACCAGCCGTTTTCTTCATTTGTGATATTTTGAATTATTTGAAATTGAAAAGGCGCGGTAAATTTGCTCAAGCAAAACCATTCTTGCAAGCTGATGCGGCAAAGTCATTTTTCCGAAGGAAAGCTTTGTTTTGCCGAGGCGCTTAACCTCCTCCGAAAGCCCAAAGGAGCCGCCGATTATGAAGCTGACCGCCGATACCTCAAGGCTGATTTTTTCAATCAGCGCCGAAAAATCCGGCGAGGAATATTCCTGCCCCTCAATGCAAAGCGGAACAACCGCGCTGCCCTTGGGGATTTTGGCAATTATCCGCTCCCCTTCCCTTTGCAAAATCTGCGCCATTTCAGCCTCTTTGGGATTATCGGAGGCGCGTTCCTCCGCCACCTCAATTATATTCACCCGGCAATATGCGCCCAGGCGCTTTGCATATTCCGCGCAGCCCTCGCGAAGATAGCTTTCTTTCAGCTTGCCGACGCAGATGATATTAACGCTCATCATAAAACAATCAGCCCTCCCTCATTAACAGGGGGTGAAACCCAGAGGCGATAATCCGAGCCCTCCTCGGCGCCAAGCTCGCTCAATGCGGAAACGGCGGTTTGCCTTGCAATTTCCGGCACATTGTTTTCCCTGCTTAAATGGGAAAGCACAAAGCGCGTTGTGCCGCTTTGAAGCAGCTCCTTTGCAAATTCGCCGGCGGCGTAATTTGACAGATGCCCCTTTGAGGAAAGAATCCTTTGCTTGAGCGGATAAGGATAAGCCCCGTTCTGAAGCATTGAAATTTCATGGTTAAACTCAAGGAAAATCAGATCAGAGCCTACCGTAACCCTCTTTGCATCATCGGTAACATAGCCGGTGTCCGTGCAGACGGAAATCCGCCGCCCATCCGGCAAGGTAAATTTATAGCCCACGCAGGCAACCGAATCATGGGAGTTATAAAAAGGCTCTGCAAAAGCGCCCTCAAAGCTTAAAACGCCGCTGATTTCATGAGAGATAACCCGATTATCCGCAACGCCCGTGAAGCGCATTTCCTCAAGACATTCCGGGCAGGCAAAAACAGGCGTTTTATAGCGCGAGGCAAAAACGCGCACGCCCGCAATGTGATCATTATGCTCGTGGGTGACAAAAATCGCCTTAATGCTTTTTGGGTCAACGCCGATATTATACAGCGCTGCCTCGCACCTTTTGGCAGAGACGCCGATATCAACAAGAATCCCCCCGTCACCAAGGCCTATGTAAATTGAATTTCCGCTGCTGCCCGAAAACAGCTGGCACACCTTTGCCATAGCTTACCTCATCCATAAAAACAGGGCGGCTGCGCCGCCCGTTAGTTTTTTATCCTGCGTTATTAATTGCCTGTTTTTTGGATTCAACCTCAACGCGCCTGATATCCGCGCCGAGAGCAGTGAGCTTTTCAACAATCTCCTCATATCCGCGGTCAATATACTGAATCTGCTCAACCGTGGTTTGCCCGTTTGCAACCATGCCGGCGATAATCATTGCCGCACCTGCGCGGAGATCGGTTGCCTTTACCTCAACGCCGGAAAGCCTCGGCACGCCCTCAATAATTGCGGTTTTGCCCTCAACCTGAATGTTTGCGCCCATTCTTGCAAGCTGGCCGACATACTGGAAGCGGTTATCCCAAACGGCTTCTGTTAAAAGCGAGGTGCCGTTTGCAACGGCAAGCAGCACTGCCATCTGCGGCTGCATATCAGTTGGGAAACCGGGATGGGGCATTGTTTTAACATTGCATTTTGTGAGCGGCTTGAAGCGGGTTACGCGAACAGCGTCATCATATTCAATGATTTCCGCGCCTGCCTCGCGCAGCTTTGCGCTGATTGATTCAAGATGCTTTGGAATTACGTTCTTAACAAGCACATCGCCGCCGCATGCCGCAGCAGCAACCATATAAGTGCCGGCTTCAATCTGATCCGGAATGATGGAATAAGTGCAGCCGTGCATTTTTTCAACGCCGCGAATTTTGATAACGTCCGTTCCTGCGCCGCGCACGTCAGCGCCCATTGAGTTTAAGAAATTTGCAACATCAACTATGTGCGGCTCTTTAGCGGCATTCTCAATAATTGTGAGCCCTCTGGCAAGCACAGCCGCAAGCATAACATTGATTGTTGCGCCAACGGAAACCTGATCCATATAAATCGAGGAGCCGACAAGCTTTTCGGCCTTTGCGCAAACCATGCCGTCAACAATATTAACATCAGCGCCAAGCATTTCAAAGCCCTTAATGTGAAGATCAATCGGGCGAACACCGAAATTGCAGCCGCCGGGCATTGCAACCTCTGCCTGCTTATATCTGCCAAGCATTGCGCCGATGAGATAATAACCCGCCCTGAAATGGGAGGTTAATTCATAAGGCACGCTTTGATATCTTATCGGGCGGGAATCCACCTCAATGGTGCCCTTATTAATCATTTTAACCTGAGCGCCCATTTGCGCCAGTATTTTTATGCTGAGAGAAACATCCGAAATATTGGGGATATTTTCAATTCTGACTATATCATCGGCAAGGAGCGCCGCAGGAATAATTGCAACAGCCGCGTTCTTTGCGCCGCTGATATTAACCTCGCCAAACAGCTCATGGCCGCCGTTAATAACAAAATTTTCCAAAATTCTTCCCTCTTTTTTAATATCGAAAAGGGGGCGAAAGCCGCCGCCCTTGAAAAGCTAATAAATTTACTTTGCTATTATAGCAGAAAGGTCCCTAAAAATAAAGACCTTTTAATATTATGAAATATTTTTGTAATAACTGAAAATTCCAAAAAAACAACAATATGTATGTGGCAAATATGCCAAAAGCCTCAAAATACGGATGATTGAGCGCAATCAAATTTTTTTCAAATTCTGCGATTTATAAAAAATTACAAAAGAATTACAACGGCGTTTTGGATAATTTGACCAATGAAAAACGCCCCTTTATTTATTATTTCAACCCAATTGAAATATATCAGCAAAAAAATAAAAGCACTGCCGTTTTGGGCAACATCCTTTACGAAGGAAGCCCTTTTTAAGGCAGTGCTTTTTAGGCAGAGCAAGATAAATCAGCCCTTTTTAACCGAGAGGCGAAGCTTATCGGTTATCATTGCAATAAATTCCGAATTTGTTGGCTTGCCGCGCTGGGACTGAATCGTGTAACCGAAATAAGATGAAAGCACATCAACATCGCCGCGATCCCAGGCAACCTCAATCGCATGGCGGATTGCCCTTTCAACCCTTGACGGCGTTGTGGAATACATTTTTGCAACGGTTGGATAAAGCAGCTTTGTGACGGAATCCAGCATTTCCGGATCATCAACGGAAAGCTTAATCGCCGTGCGCAGATACTGATAGCCCTTGATATGAGCAGGCACGCCGATTTGGCGCATAATATCCGAAATCACAACATCAATATCCGCATGAACGGTTTGCGGCTTTCTGCTTTCCTCCTTCCATACGGAAAGGCGCTCAATGCGCTTTGCCACAAGTGTTGAGGAAACGGGCTTGATGAAATAATAATCCGCACCGGCATCCATCAGCTGCCTTTCAATTGTGGGCTTATCAACTGAGGACATTACAAGCACGAGCGGCTTTTCCATTGCCGATTGCGAAATATGCTCCAGCACATCAAAGGCATCCGCGCCGGGCATAAACACATCAATAAGTATCACATCAAATCTGCTTTCCTCAAGGGCGGAAATAACCTTTTCGCCGTCCTTTGCCAGCAGCACTGCCTCAAAGCCGAGCTGCTCCAGCTCTTTTTTGCAACGGCGGCCGAAGCTTTCCGTTTCGTCCGCAATCAGAATTCGTGTTTTCTTTCCCATAATTAAAACTCCTTTTTGTGTATTGTTTTCACATTTTAACACATTTTGTGAACAATTGCAATATTTTTCCAAAATTATTTTGTTTTAAAAATTCGCTTATATTCACGATATTTCGGGATTTATTGCGCTTTTTCGCATTTAATGACGATTATACAGTTTTGTGATATTTTTTCACAATATAATAAGCAGGGCATCTCTGCCCTGCTTTTTGCCCCCCCTCAGCCCTGTGCGCTGAGATTTGAAAATTTCTGCTTTAGGGTTTGAATTTTGTTTTGATCCGCCTGTTCAGAGGTGTACCAGCCCTTTGCCTGCATCTGCTTATAAATATCATCCTGCATGCAAAGGGAATCATTAAGCGCCGTTTTAAACGCCTGATTAACATTCGGAGTCGGCGATTCAATCGTGCCATGCATATAAAGATCGCAAACGCCCTTTTCAAGCATCAGAATGTCCTGCATTAAATTTTTGTCATCCATTATTGTATCAATATCCTTTCTTAGATTAGCCGAGAAGATTGATGAAGCTGTTGAAAATCTCCCTGTGCTTGCCTGCCATTGTCTGAACAGAGTTTTTGAGTTCACTGTCCTGAACAGAGCTTATGAGCTCGTTGCATTTCGTTTGAAAATACTGTTCGTGCCCGAGCGCATCCTCAACATAAAGAAGCTCCTTCGATGTCAAAATAATCACCTTTCCTTTCTGACTTCGTTATATAGAAGGCCGAAAAAAGCCTCCGCATTAATATTCTGCGAAGGCTTTTTTCAAATATTCATATTTTTCCAAATAATTATTCATTCTCAATCAGCAGGCCGATGTTCTTTTCAATAAGATCAAAGAAATGCTCAACAATTTTCTTATCCTCATCATTGCCGCGAACGCACATTGAAAGAGTAAGCTCCTTGCGCATTGAGGTTGCGGTTAAAAGCACATAGGGCTTATATTTAACGGCGCCGCTCATAAAGCCGTCAACAGGCTCATGGCCGGAAAGAGCAAGCTTATCAACCTCAAGAATGCCGATGTTGCTCATTGCAAGCAAGGGATTTGCATAGCCGATTTTGATAATTTCCTCTGAAACTGCATGGGGCATAATCTTATAGCCCAGCGAAAGCAGGGGCAGGCCGTGAAGCCCCATATAAGGATCCTCTTTAAACTGATTTGATGAGCGGATAACATAATCCAGCGTTTCAAAAATATCATCGCCGCGCTCCGGAACTCTGCACTGCATCCAGGCCGTGTGATTTGTGACGCCCTGCTTTTCCGAATGCTTGATGTGGCGGCGCAAATCAATTGCGCAGGAGATGGAAACGCTTTCCGTTTTGCCGAAGCCCGCAAGCTCATAAAGGCTGTAAAAATAAGCAGTGAGCAGCATATCATTAATCGTTGCGCCGCGCGCCTTGCCCGCCGCCTTGATTTTATCAAACAGCTCTGCGGAAAGCTTGCGCTTTGCGATAAAGGATTTATCGCTTTTTTCGCTTTTGGTGAGCGGGAAGCCGTGCTCATCCTTTGAATTGATATTTTTATAAAGGTTTTCCGCTATTTTGCGCTCTGTTTTTGAGAAATCCTCATAAACGGATTCATAGGCCCTGGTGCCGGTTCTCAGATCAATGGGGCTGATTTTGTTTTCTTTATAATCATTATAATTCTTGCACAGCGCCTTGATGAAATATTTGAGATCGCCGCCATCCATGCACATATGATTTTCAATAATGCAAAGGGTTGTTTTGCCGCCGTGAAGCAGCACAAGCAGCTTCATCTGAATGTGGTTTTCGGGCGGGATGCACTGGGTTAAGAATTCATCGGCAAGAAGCCTTGCCTCCTCATCCGAAACAGCTTTAACCTCAACAACCTCATTTATGTCATAATCCATAACCGTCCAATAAGGATGAACGTGATTATCTGTGAAGGAGGAATGAAGCACGGGCGCCTTTTCGAAAAAGCAAAGCACAACGGTTTTGAGCGCATCAACATCAATTTCAAAATCATACTGAAGCTCAACATGCACCATGCGGTCATTAAAATCACGGAAGAGATAATGCATTTTATCCCAAAGCTCTGCATTTAATTTTCTTTCCATGGATCCTCAACCTCCCTTCTGCGCTTTGAATTGCCGAGGATTCTGGCAACGGCAATTGCAATATCAATAAGAAGCGAAAGCGGAACGATAACCCAGCCGACGCTCCACGGAACAACTCCTGCCGCGCAAATAACAATAAAAAGCATTGCGGCAACGGCGGGAATATAGGCAAGCCAGCTGAAAATTGCCAGCGGCTCCTTAAGCCGGGATGCAAAAACGCCATCCGCAAGCAGCATCAACGCAACGCCGCAGATGATGATGAGCCAGCTTTTGGGAAGATGAAGCACTGCAAGCGCAAAAAGAAAGATGCAAACCGCCAGCAGTATAACGTCGCCCGCCATAAACAGCCTGCCGAACCAGTGAAAAATTCTGCGCATTGAGGCAAATTTCTTTGCGGCAAGAAATATGTAATAAGCGCAAAGGAGAATGACACCGTCAACAAGCAGCACCCAGGTTTGCTCCCAAAGATGCGTTGAAAAACTGATTCCGAGATAAACAGAAACCAGCACAACAATATATGCCGCCGAAAGCAAAACATTAAGAAGAATGCCATGCAAGGTTTTTTTGTTTTCGGTTTTGCGGCTGCTGTATTCGGCAAAGTGCTTTGAAACATCGGGATATTCGCTGATTATGAGATCGCTCATAACCTCTTTATCCTTAAGGCCCCTTGCGGTTAATTCATCCGCTCTTTTGCTCATCTCGCCGATAAGGTGATTTTTAAAATCATAAAGCATTTTGCTTTCTTTACCCTTCGGCAGAGAGCTGTTTACATATTCAACATATTTCTCCATTTAAAACTCTGTCCTCCTTTTAACTGAAAAATATAAACTAAATCTGACGGATAAGGTTCTTATCCTTTCTTGCCGCCCAGGCGATGTTATACGAGTGATCGCCGACTCTTTCAAGATCCTGAAGCAGCTTGGTGTAAAGCACGCCTGAGGCGGTTGAACATTCCTTTTTGCGAAGGCGTTCAACATGCGCATCCTGCGCCTGAATGGTTAAATGATCAATGCTATCCTCCAGCGCGTGAAGCTCATGCTCCTCATCTGCCGAAAGATGCATATTAACAAACGCGCCGATTGAGCGGTCCAGAAGCTCCAGCGCCTTTTCATAGATTTCCTGAAAATTCTTAAATGCCTCGTCGGAAAAAACCATTGCGCTCTGCTGTGCAAGCTCCGTGCGTTCCAGCACGTTCAGCGCGTGATCTCCTATTCTTTCAAGGTCTGTTATAACATGGAAAAGGCGGCCTATATATTCCGAATCCTGCGCAGGAAGCGCATAAGAGGTTACAGTCACCATAAAATCAGAAATATGGTGATTAAGCCAGTTGATAAGCTCCTCGTTATCCCTGATTTCGCGCTCGCGTGAGGTGTCCATTTTCAGAAAGCCCTCGCATGCGATAACGAAGTTTTTGCGCGAAAGCAGCGCCATGCGCTCAACCTCTTTGCCGATCTGCGGTGCAACCGTGAGGGTGTTTGAGGTAATTTTGCGGTCAATATATTGAAAGCGAAGCTCTGTTTCATGCGCCTTCGGCTTAATAAGCATCTCGGATATTTTAACAATATATTTAACAAACGGAAGCAAACCAAGCGCCGTGACAACCTTAAACACAATATGCCCTGCCGCAACCTGAACAGAGCCGTTTGGCGACACACCCTCAATCATGCTGATGAACGGGGTGAACAGCGCAATGGGCGTGAAAATAAGCAATCCGACGAAATCGAATATGAAATAAATCAACGCCGCGCGTTTTGCATTTGTTTTTGCGCCGATTGCTGAAAGAAAGAGCGGCATTGCGGAGCCGACGTTAACGCCGATTATCAGATAAAACGCAAAGCTCATCGGCATCAGCTCATTCATTGCAAGCATCTGCAGAATACCGATTGACGCGCTTGAGCTTTGAAGCACGGAGCATATAATAATTCCGACGATAATGCCGAGAATCGGATTATTAGTGTGCGTGATGAAGCTCTGGAAGCCGGCATTTGTTTTAAGCACGCCCATTGCGTCATCGCCGCTCATATATTTAAGCCCGAAGAAAAGGATGCCGAAGCCGAGAATAATCTGCCCGATATTCCTTCTTTGCTGTTTTTTGAAAAGAGCGCCATCGCCGTGCCGATAAAAATGCAAATCGGCGCGATTGCGGAAACATCAAGCGCAATCAAAACGGAGGTTATTGTTGTGCCGATATTCGCGCCGATAATAACGCCCGTTGCCTGCGCCAAATCCATAATGCCGGCGTTAAGAAAGCCCATCAGCATAACCGTTGTTGCGGAGCTTGACTGAATAACCATCGTTACCAGCACGCCGAGGAAAAAGCCCTTGAAGCGGTTCCTTGTGAGCCGCTCAAGCAAATCCTTCATTTTATTACCGGCAACCTGATTTATTGCAAGGCTCATAAAATTCATTCCGAAGAGGAAGAGTCCCAGACCGCCAAGCAGAGATATAATGTTTTGAACAGTCATATTTTTTGTCCTTTATTAAGCTGCGTATGAAAATCCGGTGAAAACATTTTAACTTTCACCAAATACATAATATAACACCAAAAAGCAAATTTCAATAATTTTTCATTAATATGTTTAATTTCTTTTCGCACGCAAATAATAAAAACAAAAAAGGAGATGGCTTTATGAGCAACAGCAATGACACCGTTAAGCTTCTGCGCGAATGCGACGCGGGCATCAAAATGGGCATTTCATCAATTAATGACGTGCTTGATAACGTTAAGGATGACGAATTCAAAAGCAAGCTGATTGATTGCCGAAATCAGCATGAAAAGCTTGCAGATGAGATTGAGGATTTGCTTGAGGAGCACAGCGACGAGGGCAAAAACCCAAACCCGATGGCAAAGGGCATGAGCTGGATTAAAACCAACATTATGCTTGCCGCCGATAATTCGGACAAGACCGTTGCAGACCTGATGACCGACGGCTGCAACATGGGCGTTAAATCCCTTTCAAGATATATCAATCAATATTCCGGCGCAGATGCAAAATCAAGAAGCATCACCGGCCGCCTGGTTGATATTGAGGCGGGGCTTTCAAAGGATATGCGCCAATACCTTTAATTAAATGCACAAAAAAAGCGGAGCTGTTCATCTGATCAGCTCCGTTCTTATGTGTTTATAATAATTTTATATGCAGTTTTTAAGAATACTTATTTATAGTTTCCTCTGCAAGCTCTTTTTTGGAGATGCAGCGGTTCATCGCCTCGCTTTCAAGATAGCGATGTGCCTCCGGTTCAGACATATTCTCCTTGCTGATGAGAAGCCGTTTTGCCTTGTTAACAAGCCTGATTTCCTGCATCTTATCCTCAATCGAGGTTGTTTTCTTTTCATATCTTTTAATGCGGGCAGAGGCGGTTTTCATCCAGCTGAAAGCAAGCTTCATCGTTTGATGGGAAAGGGGCTTCGGCAGGGTGAAAACGCCGTGCCGGGAAACCCTTTCATAAACCTCGCCGAAAATCTCATTCTGAATGAGAAGCAAAACCACGGCGCTGCCGGAGGCGCTGCTGTCTATCGCAAAGTGCAGGCCGAGATCATCCTTAAGAGGAGAATTGATTATAATGAAATCATAGCTTCTCTGCGCCAGCTTTCTCTGGGCGGCGCTGATGCTGGCGGCATATTCAACAGGCTTATATTCCGCATCGGGGAGCATGGCTGAAATTGCATTATTAAAATTTTCGGTTGAGGAAATTACAAGCACGCTTAAAACCTGCTCCTTGAGCCCCATATGCTCCCTCCTTTCTCGGTTAATCAGAATTAGAATTACTTTTTGCAGTAAATTTTAAGGATTCTTTCCGGAATATGCTGCTTTATAAAATCGCTGTTAAAGGCAAACTCCCTTGCCTCGGCATGGCTCATAGGCAGTGTTTTAAATTTTGAGAGCGTTTGTGCATCCGCGGTATAAAGGTTGAAATCGGCAACCACGGGCAAATCAAGCAGATTTTCAATGCCGTAAAGCCCAGAATAAATCAGAAGCGCAAAGGCAATATAAGGATTAACGGAGGGATCGGGAGACCGAAGCTCCGCTCTGCGGTATTCGCCGATTGCCGCAGGAATGCGCACAAGCTGCGAGCGATTTTCGCTGGACCAGGAGATATACCTCGGCGCCTTGTTGTTGCCCAGGCGCTCATAGGATTCCGCAACGGGATTAAGAAACGCCGTCATATCCTCAATTTTATCAAGCACGCCCGCAATCATATACGGCAGCAGATTGCCGACGCCGTCGTCAGACTTAACTGAAAGGTTTATATGGAAACCGTTACCCGGCTCTGAAAGAAGCGGCTTCGGCGAAAAATCCGCATAAAGCCCGTTTCTGTTTGCAACTGTTCTTACAATTGTTTGCAGAGTTATAACGTTATCAGCAGCAGTGAGCGGATCGGAATATCTGAAGTCAATCTCATTCTGCCCTGCGCCCTCCTCATGATGAGAGCTTTCTGGATTAATGCCCATCTGCTCCAAAGTGAGGCAGATTTCACGGCGGATGTTTTCGCCCTTATCCTCGGGGGCAATATCCATATATCCTGCCTTATCATAAGGCTCTTTGGTTGGCTCGCCGTTTTCATCAAGCTTAAAAAGATAGAATTCCTGCTCTGCTCCGAAAAAGAAATTATACCCCGCCGCCTTGGCATCGTTAATTGCATTTTTGAGAAGGCTTCTTGTGTCCCCCTCAAACGGCTTGCCGTCAGGATAAGTTATGCTGCAGAACATTCTGACAACCCTGCCCTGCTCCGGGCGCCAGGGAAGAACATTCAGCGTGTCCGCATCCGGATGAAGCAGCAAATCGGAATGCACCTCGCCGCCGAAGCCCGCAATTGCGGAGGCATCAATTGCAATGCCGAAATCAAAGGCGCGGTTTAATTCATCAGGCATTATTGAAATATTTTTCTGCTTGCCGAAAATATCGCAAAAGGCCAGGCGGATAAACTTAACATCCTCCTCAATAACATATTGAATTATCTCTTCCTTTGAATATTTCATGTGATAACCCTCTTTCAAATATAAAAAATACGCCCATTTAATGCATAAAAATCCAGCATAAATGAACGCCTTTGCTCATAAATATATATTATAATACTGCGATTTCATTGTCAAGAAAAAAATGAAAAAAGGGCTTGACAAACGCTTTTAATTGGTGTAACATCATTAATTGTAAAGGCAACGGGGTCTTTGAGCTTATGCTCATAGTCTCCGCTTTTTTAATTTAATATCCTAATAAGGCAAAGGCGTCTTTAATGTATTTTTATACACTAAAGGTGCCTTTTTTTGCGTTTTTGGGATACCGCAAGAAGGAGAGAATTATTATGTCTTATGTTGATGAGGTAATGGATTTTATTAAGCGCAGAGACGGTAATGAGCCGGAATTTCTGCAGGCGGTGAGCGAGGTTTTTGATTCGCTTCGCCCCGTTATTGACGCAAACGAGGAGAAATACAGAAGAATCGCTCTGCTTGAAAGGCTTGTTGAGCCTGAAAGAATTCTCCGCTTCAGAGTTCCGTGGATTGATGACAACGGCCAGGTTCACGTTAACCGCGGCTACCGCGTTCAGTTTAACTCCGCAATCGGTCCATATAAGGGCGGCCTGAGGCTTCACCCAAGCGTTAACCTTGGCGTTATTAAATTCCTTGGCTTTGAACAGATTTTCAAAAACTCCTTAACCGGCTTGCCAATCGGCGGCGGCAAGGGCGGCTCTGACTTTGACCCCAAGGGCAAGAGCGACAGAGAGATTATGATGTTTTGCCAGAGCTTTATGACGGAGCT
>DCTO01000018.1 GCA_002329285.1 Ruminococcaceae bacterium UBA1438 | reverse complement strand
GCCCTTGCGCATATCGCTGTATTCATAAAGCGGCTCGCCGTCAAATTCATAAAGGCCGTAAGCGTCCTTCGGGAAGTGAGCCGGAACCCAGTCAAGAATAACTCCGATATCTGCCTGATGGCAGCGGTCGATGAAATACATCAGATCCTCCGGAGTGCCGTATCTTGAGGTGGGGGCAAAATACCCGGTAACCTGATAACCCCAGCTGCCGTCAAACGGGTATTCCATAATCGGCATCATCTCAATGTGCGTGTAGCCCATATCGGTAACATAGGGAATCAGCTCGTCCGCCATTTCTCTGTATGAAAGAAAATCTCCGTTTTCGTGCTGCTTCCATGAGCCGAAATGGATTTCGTAAATATTAACTGGCTTTTCAAGAATGCTTCCCTTTGAATTGCTTTCAGCCCATTTCTTATCCTTCCATTTGTAATTCGGAAGTTCATAAACCTTTGAGGCGGTGCCGGGCCTTGTTTCGGCATGAACGGCATAAGGGTCTGCCTTATATATAGTTTCTCCTTTTTTTGTGTGGATGGCATATTTATAACAATCATAAATATGCACGTTATCAATTATGCTTTCCCAAATGCCGGGGGCAATTGGCAGCATATAATTTGCATCAAGGTTCCAGCCGTTGAAATCGCCGACAACGGAAACTGCTTCAGCATGCGGCGCCCAAACCCTGAAGGCAAAGGTGTTTCCCTTAATTCTATGAACGCCGAAAAGCTCATATGCCCGATAGTTTTCACCCTTGTTGAAAAGATAAATCGGGAATTCGTATTCCTTATTCATATCAGCCAAGTAATCATCTCCTTTTCTGTGAAACAGGTAACGGGCGGAAAATATAACTCATTAACCGGTTCTGAAAACTTATCGGTCAAACAACCGTCCATTAACCCTATTATTCATTCTCATTGTATCATCTTATATATTAATATTCAAGTGTTTTTTGTTTAGTTTGTTACAAATTTTTTTAAAATTTTTTTATTATTTGTGCATTTTGCTACAAAACAGCTAATTTTTTTGTTCAAATTAAATCAAAAGTAGAAATTTTTATAAACTTGAATAAAAATTCACTCTCAAAAAAATAAAATTTTGTGCTTATTTTCGTGTTTTCAAACGGCATTTTCTATTGATTGATAATGCAAAAATATGTTATACTTATTCATAGTTTTAAATTAATGATATTATTCAGCAATTTGTGGAGGAAGATATGAAATTCACAAAAATGCAGGGTTGCGGCAACGATTATGTTTATGTTAATGGTTTTGAGGAGCATATTGCGGATGAGGCGGCGGCCGCAGTTAAGGTTTCTGACAGGCATTTCGGCATCGGGGCAGACGGGCTGATTATCATCAAGCCCTCCGATATTGCGGACTTTGAAATGTGCATGTATAATGCAGACGGCTCCCGCGGTGCAATGTGCGGAAACGGAATTCGCTGCGTTGCAAAATATGTTTTTGATAACGGCTTAACGGATAAAACCACCGTTGCAATTGAATCAATGGGCAAGATTAAATACATCCGCATCAATGCGAAAAACGGCATGGCTGTTTCAGCAAGAGTGGATATGGGCGCGCCGATATTAAAGGCGGCAGAGATTCCCGTTATCTGCGATGCTGAAAAAGCAGTTATGCTTCCGCTTGTTATTGGGGGCGAGGAGTATAAAATCACCTGTGTTTCAATGGGTAATCCTCATGCGGTTGTTTTCATTGATAAATCACCAAAGGAAATTGAGCTTGAAAAAATCGGCAGGCTTTTTGAAAATAATCCGATTTTCCCTGACAGGGTTAACACAGAGTTCATCTTTGTTTCAGACCGCAAAAATCTTGAAATGCGCGTCTGGGAACGCGGCTCCGGCGAAACGCTTGCCTGCGGCACGGGTGCGTGCGCGGCGGCGGTTGCGGCAATTCTTAACGGGCTTGCGGATAATGAGCTCACGGTTCATCTCCTCGGCGGCGATCTTCAGATCAGCTGGAGCGGCAGGGAAGAGGAAAGCGTGTTTATGACAGGGCCGTGCGAAACCGTTTTTTCAGGCGAAATTGAAATATAATTTCTTAATCAGGAGGATAAAATTATGAGCATCAGAATTGCACTTATGGGATATGGCAATCTTTCAAAGGGCGTTGAAGCTGCAATCAGGCAGAATGACGATCTGGAGCTGGTTGCCGTTTTCACAAGAAGAAATCCGGAGAGTGTTAAGGTTAAAACTGCGGGCGTTCCTGTTGTCAGCGCCGATGAGATTGAGGCTTGGAAGGATAAGGTTGATGTGCTTGTTCTCGGCGGAGGCAGCGCAACGGATCTCCCTGTTCAAACTCCTAAATATGCTTCAATGTTTAACGTTGTTGACAGCTTTGACACCCATGCAAGAATTCCGGAGCATTTTGATAATGTTGATGCCGCTGCAAAGGCAAGCGGCAAAATCGGCGTCATTTCCATCGGATGGGATCCGGGTATGTTTTCATTGCTTCGCATGGTTTCAACCGCCGTTCTGCCGGAGGGGAATAATTACACCTTCTGGGGTAAGGGCGTAAGCCAGGGCCATTCGGATGCAATCCGCAGAATTGAGGGCGTGCTTGATGCAAGGCAATACACAATTCCCGTTGAAAGCGCGGTTGAAGCAGTCAGAAACAGCGAAAACCCAATTTTCACCGCAAGGCAGCAGCACACAAGGGAATGCTTCGTTGTTGCAGAGGAAGGCGCAGATCTTGCCCGCATTGAAAAAGAGATTGTTGAAATGCCGAATTATTTTGATGCTTATGACACCACTGTGCATTTTATTTCAATGGAGGAGCTTAAGGCAAACCACAGCGGACTTCCCCACGGCGGCTTTGTTATCAGAAGCGGCGTAACAGGCTTTGATAAGGAAAATAACCACATTATCGAATATAATCTCAAGCTGGATTCAAATCCGGAATTCACCGGCTCCGTTATCGCGGCATATGCAAGGGCTGCTTATCGCCTTAACAAGGAGGGCGCTTCAGGCTGTAAAACAATTTTTGATATTCCGGTTGCTTATCTCTCAANNGCCGGTCCGGCGAGGAGCTGCGCAAGCACCTGCTGTAATTTGTGGCAAGTATTTCCGATTATTGAGCGTTGCGGTTTTTTGCTCATTTTATCGGTGCATTTAATTGTGAGGACAGGAAAATGAAAGTTAATAAGAATTTTTCAGAGATCAGTGAAACGTATCTCTTTTCAACCGTTGCAAAAAAGCAGCGGCAGTATCAGGCGGCGCATCCGGAAAAGGAGGTTATCCGCCTTTCAATC
>DCTO01000096.1 GCA_002329285.1 Ruminococcaceae bacterium UBA1438 | reverse complement strand
CCATTTTTTACGGACTTGTTCAGACAGACTACCGGCTTTTTTAATTATTATAGATAAAATGGTTTTTGTTGCCTTCCCGATTTATTGGATGTTTAAACGCTTTTATTATCATCCGGAGCATTTTATCATTATGAAGCTTCTTGATAATTCTGTTTCATTAGCTTTGCTTTTTTGTATATTTTAGCTGTTGTAAGCGTTTTGTTTGCAGTGCCAAAAGCAAAAGAGCGAACCTTGGCATTTTGGCTTTTGGGTTTTGCTGTTTTAACGATTGTTCCGCTGATGGTTGTTCAGCCGGTAAGGGAAAGAGTGCTTTTTTATACATACACAATATTGATAGCGTTTGCTGTTAATATTATTAATTTAACGCTTAATGAAACAAAGTATAAATCTGAAGCTGAAATATCATATGGCTTATCGCTAACGGCTTTGGCAGTGTGTTGCTTTTTAATAATATCATATGTTAATAATTACACCTTCACAAAAGCAGCTGATGAATACGTAAATTATCAGTTGTCAAACAATCAAACACAAATAGTCCTTTATTCACCGGATAAAAGCGGATATTTTATGAGGCAAAGCAATAGTTATTTTAAATACAAATACTTTGTTAAAGAGCCGGGTGATGTTGAATTTTCGGAAACGGATTTAAGTGATTGGCTTGAGAATTATTATAAAAACGGAAACTATAAAGAATAAGAACTTGAAACCAATAATTAAAACCCGACCTGTTTACAGGTCGGGTTTTAAAATGTCATTTTGTGTGTTCATCAAGTGTGAGATAATATGCCGGCAGAAATTCTGTTTTGAAATACTTCACTTCCGGCAAATCAATCTCATCAATGATTTTTTTCTGCGCTTCAAGTGCCTTGTCAAATTCGCGGTTACCCATGCGGCTTTCCTCAATGCATTTAATCAGCGCGTCAATTTTGTCCGCCGCTTTAACGATTTTCCAAAGTTCCTCATCAGCCTTCTGCTTTTCGAACAGGGCAGTGTAATCCTCCCTGAATTCATCAGGCAGCATATTAAGAAGCCTCTTGCCTGCGGTTGCCTCAACCTCCTTATAAACGCTTTTTATGTTATCGTTATAATATTTAACGGGGGTTGGCATATCGCCGGTAATAACCTCTGTTGTGTCATGATAAAGAGCAAGAAGTGCGCAGCGCTCGGCGTCATAGCTTTTGCCGAATTTCTTGTTGCCGATTATGCAAAGTGCATGGGCAATAACGGCAACGTTGTGGCTATGCTCCGCAATGTTTTCCATTGAGGTGTTTCTCATCAGCGCCCAGCGGTTAATCAGCTTCATTCGGTTAACCATTGCAAAAAAATTGCTCATTATTCGTCCTCTTTCTTTGCAAGCTCAATTCCAAGCTCGTCAAGCTGAATGTCGTCAATAACTGCAGGAGCGCCGCTCATCAGCTCGCTTGCATTCTGAACCTTCGGGAAAGCGGTAACATCGCGCAGGCTGTCTGCCCCGCAGATAAGCATTGCAAGTCTGTCAAGCCCGATTCCCATGCCGCCGTGGGGCGGGGAAGCATATTTGTATGCCTCAACAAGGAAGCCGAATTTTGCCTCAATCTCCTCTTTTTCCATTCCGAGAAGCTCAAACATCTTGTTCTGCAGCTCGCAGTCCGTGATTCTCATTGAGCCGGATGAAAGCTCTGTGCCGTTAAGCACAAGGTCAAACGCCTTTGCGCGCACCTTGGCTTTATCAGTGTCAAGATAAGGAATGCATTCCTCCATTGGCATAGTGAACGGGTGGTGCATTGCAACCCATTCGCCGCTCTCTTCGTCAAATTCAAAGAAGGGCATTTCGGTAATCCAAAGGAAATTCCATTCGTTTTCGGGAATGATGTCAAGCTCCTTCGCAATGATAAGGCGAAGTGCTCCCAAAACGGAAAGCGCAAGGCTGGTTTTATCACTGATGATAAACACACAGTCGCCCTTTTCAACGCCCAGGTCCTTGATTAACTGCTCAAGCTCAAGCTCCGTCAGGAATTTTGAAAAGGAGCAGTTCGGGGCCTCGTCAGCCCAGCGGATATATGCAAGCCCCTTTGCGCCGATGCCCTTTGCATATTCGGTCAGCTTGTCAATCTTCTTTCTTGAATATGTTGCAGCCGCGTTCTTTGCAACAATCGCCTTAACGCTGCCGCCTGCCTCAACGGCGTTTTTGAAAACGGCAAAATCCGTTTTGCCCGCCCATTCGGAAATATCCTCAATCAGCATTTCAAAGCGTGTATCCGGCTTATCGCTGCCGTATTTGCTCATTGCCTCTGCAAAGGTCATCCTTGGGAAGGGGGCAACAAGATCGTCAACCCCGATGGTTTCCGCCATCAGCTTCTGAATGAAGCCTTCCGCCATGTCCATAATATCCTCGGTGTCAACAAAGCTCATCTCAAGGTCAATCTGGGTGAATTCCGGCTGGCGGTCAGCGCGCAAATCCTCATCCCTGAAGCAGCGCGCAAGCTGAATATATCTGTCAAAGCCGGCAACCATAAGAAGCTGCTTATAAATCTGCGGGCTTTGGGGCAGAGCGTAAAATTTGCCGTTGTGAATTCGGCTGGGGATAACGTAATCCCTTGCGCCCTCCGGCGTTGATTTAATCATCATCGGCGTTTCAATTTCAAGAAAATCGTTTTCATAAAAATATTCACGCGCAATTCTTGCAATGTGGTGGCGCATAATGATGTTCTTGGTCAGCTTCTCATTGCGCAGGGCAAGATAGCGGTATTTCAGCGTGGTTTCATCGCCAACCTCATCCTCTTTTGTAATCTCAAAGGGTGGTGTTTGCGCTCTTGAAAGGATGCGCAGCTCAATAACGATAACCTCAATCTGCCCCGTGGGAATATCGTTATTAACGCTTTCCCTTCTGCGAATATATCCGCGCACTGCAAGCACGTCCTCGCTACGAACGCTCTTTGCTTTTTCAAAGATTTCGGGGTCTGTGTTATCGTCAAAAGCAAGCTGAACGATGCCCGTTCTGTCTCTTAAATCAATGAAAATCAGGTTGCCGAGATCTCTCTGGCGCTGCGCCCAGCCGAAAAGAACAACGGGGCTGCCCACGTCAAGCGTGTGCAAGGTGCCGCAATATGCGGTGCGTTTTAAGCCGTTAATGTTTTCCATAAAGTTTATCTCCAATTAGTTTTGATTGCCGTTTTCATGCTCCCCTAAACCGAAAAGGGAACCGAAATCAAGCGCCTCGCCGTTGATTTCAAGGTCTGCAAGCTGGTCTGAAAGGGTGATGTTGTAATATCCGCTAACGAAGGTGGCAAGCGCCATTTCGGTTTCAGTGCCGTTTTTCATATCCTTCAGTTTTGCAACGCCCTCTTCAACCTCATTATCGCCGATAACGATGGTGTATTTTGCCTGAAGCTTGTCTGCATATTTCATCTGCGCGCGCAGTGAGCGCCCGTTAAGGTCGTAAAGGCAGCTGAAGCCCTCGGCTCTCATATCTTTTGCAATATCAACTGCTTTGAGTGTTGCCTTTTCCCCAAGCGCAACGATGAATAAATCCGGGGCAGCCGCCTCGGGAAATTCACAGCCCTGCGCTTCCATAAGCAGCATAAGCCTTTCAAGCCCCATTCCGAAGCCGAGCGACGGAGTAGGCTGGCCGCCAAGCTCTTCAATAAGCCCGTCATATCTGCCGCCGCCGCAAACCGTGCCCTGTGAGCCGATTGAATTTGAAACAAATTCAAAAACGGTTTTTGTGTAATAATCAAGCCCGCGAACGATTCTCGGATTAATGGTGAATTCAATGTTCTGCGCGGTTAAGTATTTTTTAACCTTTTCAAAATGCTCGCTGCATTCCTCGCAAAGATAATCAAGAATAATCGGCGCGTCCTCGCCGATTTTTGCGTCAACGGGGGATTTGCAGTCAAGAATTCTCATCGGGTTACGGTCAAGTCGGTCCCTGCAAGTGTCGCAAAGCTCGTCGATATGCCCGGTGAAATATTCCTTGAGCGCTTCGTTGTATTTGGCTCTGCATTCGGGGCAGCCGATTGAATTGAGCTGAAGCTCCAAATCCTTAACGCCAAGCTCGTCAAAAAGCGTTTTTGCCATCGCAATGATTTCCGCATCCGCAAGAGGGGAGGCGGTGCCAAAGCATTCAACGCCGAACTGGTGGAATTCCCTGAGCCTGCCTGCCTGCGGCTTTTCATAGCGGTAACAGGATGTGAGATAGCAAACCTTCTGCGGCAAAGCCTCGTTTGAAAGCCCGTTTTCAAGGAAAGAACGGGCAGCGCCTGCCGTGCCTTCGGGGCGCAGGGTTATATTTCTGCCGCCCTTGTCGTCAAAGGAATACATTTCCTTCTGAACAACA
Organism: Ruminococcaceae bacterium UBA1438; assembly: GCA_002329285.1. Taxonomy (GTDB): domain Bacteria; phylum Bacillota; class Clostridia; order Oscillospirales; family Acutalibacteraceae; genus Eubacterium_R. Next base: position 447 of record DCTO01000096.1, on the reverse strand, counting down.
TCCGTTGTGTCTCCCACGCCGCGCTGAAAAAGCTCGGTGTGCTCAAACACGGGCGTGCGGATTTCTTTGAAACCGAAGCGCTCTGCAACATCAAGCGCAGTGCCTTCAATGTATTGATTCTTGTGCACCTCTTTGGGCAGCACGTCCTTTGTGCCTTTAATGGCCTTTGTTATTAATGCCATATGTTCTCCAATCGTAAAAACAGGGCGCAGCAAGTGCGCCCGTATATTATTTTCTTAAATCAAGGATTATAACGCGGATTAACAATTTCTCTCCACTCAAAATCCCCGCGCTCAATTCCGCGCACCAGTGCCTCCGCCGTGGCGATGTTGGTTGCATAAGGAATGTTGTGAACATCGCAAAGGCGCAAAAGGTCGTTATCATTCGGCTCATGCGGCTTCGGGTCAAGCGGGTCTCTGAAGAAAATCAGCAAATCAATTTCGTTAT